>JBILWX010000255.1:0-3235 GCA_044369655.1 Pirellulales bacterium | reverse complement strand
GAACTTGTTGCCCCAGCAGGAGTCGTGGTGGATGGCCCGAAGCGGCAGGTCGCCGCCGGCGGCCGCGACGAGGCTCGGATCGACGTTGGCGGGCTTCGTCTTCTCCTCGTCGGCGAGGGGGACGAACGTGGCCGGGCCGTTGCCCTGGCCGGCGACGCTCATGTGTTCGACGGCGTCGGGCTGCCACCCCTTCGTGAGGTCGAGCTGCCAGAAATCGGTGTCGGCCTCGATGCCGAGGTCATACTCCTCCTGCACCTCCGCGAAGGGGACGCGGTCGGTGACGCGAACCCGCGCTGCGTAAAAGCCGCCCCCCTCGTAGTCGAGCCGGTAGCGGGTCTCGACGAACACCGGCCCGCGAGCAGTCTGCGTCACGCTGAATTTCTTGACAGGCCGCTTGAGCAGGAGCGAGCCCGCGCCCCGCCAGCCGCCGTCCGGGCCCCGGAAGGCGAGGATTGGTGCGGGCAGCGTGTCGGCAGCCACGGGCTTTTCGAACGTCTTCTCCTGCGGCGCAGGCACCTTCACCGCCAGCAACTGGTTGCCGAGGACGAGCGCATCCCCCTCGACCACCGCGGAGACTACCGGTGCTGGCGCCGGCCCGGCTGCGCCGCGTTGAATCGTGTAGGCCGACGAGCCGCCGGGCGGCACAGCCGTGACGAATGACAGTGTCGCCTTGCCCTGCTCGCCGGGCGTCACCTGCACCGGCAGCGGCTTGCCGTCGGCATCGACCACGCGGAGCGACGCGCCGCCGTCGGCCGGGGCGTCGATCGTGTAGTTGACGAGATCAGCCGCGAAGCCGCGGCCGGTCACGTCACGGATCGTGACGGTCTGCGGCTCCGCGGCACGGCCGCTGGCGGCAAGGAGAAACGCGCAACACACGATCACAATACGTTTTGTCATAACTCTTTTATATCTCGTGGGGGCAACGAACGACGTCTCTCGCTCGCCAGAAAATCCCGAATTGCAGTCGCAACTGCACGGGCGTACACTCATGCTGCCGGACCTTGCATCGCTTTGCCAGGCCGTGTAACTTAAGTCAACAGTTCGAAAGGCGGCGACCATGCCGTGGTTCGACATTGTGTGGGATGAGTCCCATCCGCATGGCAACGTGGCCCACCTGGCCGAACACGGCGTCAGTCCGGACGAAGCGGAAGAAGTGCTGATGAACGCCATCGGCCGCGAGAAGACCCGATCGAGCGGCCGATGGATCGCCTTCGGGCGCACGTCATCGGGCCGTGAAATGGCCGTCGTGTACGAAATGATCGATCCCATCACAGTCCTCCCCGTGACGGCATTCGACCTGGAATGAGGCTGCTTTCATGACAAGCCCGCCGCACCCGACAAACCTGACGAAGGTGCGAAAGCGCATCCGACGGCGGCTTACGGCCACGGAACTGAAGCGGCATCGCCGCATCATGAAGGACGTCGATCACGAAAAGGCGTTGATCGTGGCTCGGGGCCGGGCGATCCTGGCGGCACACGACCGTCTGCAGCAGGCCCTGCAGACGTTGAAGGCCAAGCGGCAGGAGCGTGGTCTGAGCCTGACTGACGTGCAGCGGCTCAGCGGCATCGACCGGGCCAGACTGTCGCGGCTCGAATCTGACCCTCACGCCAACCCGACCATCGAGACGCTCGACCGCATCGCGCACGCCCTCGGCGTGGAACTTCGCGTCGCTATCATCGACGCTCCGTGAACGCTGCTGGTCGTGCCGGCTTGTGTCACACATCATCCGATCTCCTCCACGACGCCGTCGCTCGATCCGAAGCGGTCGGCTTCCACGCCCATCTGGCGGAGCATCCGCACGTAGAGATTGCAGAGCGGCTTGTTCGTCTCACTGCCGTAGGAGACATGGCCCTGATGCTTGTAGCCGCCGCCGGCCAGCAGCACCGGCAGGTTATGCGAACTATGAGCCGACGCGTCGCCGAGGTTGCTCGTGAAGAGCACCTGCGTGGAGTCGAGGAGCGTGCCGCTCTCCTCCTTCGTGTCGGCGAGCTTTCCGAGGAATCGGGAAAAGGTCTCGAACTCCTTGTCCTCGTAGCGGCTGAGTTGCTCGATCTTGGCCGGGTCCTTGCCGTGGTGCGAGGCGTCGTGGTGCTGAATCTCGAGCTCCGGCACGTTGACCTTGTTGTGCTCGTTCGTGCCCAGCAGGATCACGCGGGTGGAGTCGGTCTGAAGGGCCAGATGCATGACCGACAGCCATTTTTCTTGCTGGCTCACCCAGTTGTCGGTCGGCTTCTGCACGTCGGCCAGCTGCAGCGGCACCTTGGGCTTCGGCCGGTCCGACCACGCCTTCCGCTGCTGGAGCTGGGCCTCTGCTTCGCGGACCGACGTCGTGAGCAAGTCGATCCGGTCGCGGTCGGCGGCGCCGAGCGTCGCGCCGAGCGACTTGAGCTGGTCGCGGACGTCGTCGAGGATACTCGCGCCCTGTTCCAGCCGGCCCAGCTCGCCGCGAACCTCCTCCGGCGTGCCCTCGACGAACATCCGGCGAAACACGCTGGCGGGATCGCCTTCGTGCGGGATCGGCACGCCCTTCTCGTTCCAGGAGAGCGACTGGCTCCAGACCCCGTTGAGTGCCAGGCAGGGCAGCCTCGTCTCACTCCCGACCTGCCTCGCGGCGACCTGGTCGAGCGAGATGCTGTTGTGCAGGTCGCGCTCGTTGAACTCCGGCACGCCCGTGAAGATCGCCGGCTCGGTGTTGTGGGAATGCGGATAGCCGGGATGGCCCATGCCCGAAAACACGGTGAACTTGCCGCGGAAGGGCTCGAGCGACTTGAGGAACCGGGTCGCCTCGTATTTGAGTCCGGTGGCCTGCGGCACCATGTGGGGATGGTAGGTGCCCAGCGGCCGATGGATCAGCACCATCCGGCGGGGCCTGCTCGCCGCCGCCGCGGCCCGCGCGTCGCGGCCGTAGAGCGAGGGCACCATCGCGTCGAGGAAGGGCAGGGCGATCGAGACGGCTCCGGCGCGGAGGAGCGTTCGCCGGTCGAGCACGGCGCGGTTGAGAATCTTCATGGCGAAAAGCCTCGAAGTGGCTGGCGGTGAAGGGCTACTTGTGTAGGAACGCGGGGCTCTGGATGACGGCATGCACGAGCGAGCGGAGGCCATGCTGTCGGGGCTTCGTATCGCGGAGGAGCTGCTCGACGGTGGCCCGGTCGGCGAAGTCGATCGGCGCGCCGGTGGCGTAGACGATCAGCTTCTCCACCATGTTCCGCGCGAGTTGGTCGGCGTCCCGCTCGA
>JBILWX010000111.1:0-11277 GCA_044369655.1 Pirellulales bacterium | reverse complement strand
GCCCGAATACGCCGTCAGCCGCACGCTCCGCCGCTACGCGAAGGTGTTCCAAAACCTCGACAACCACATCTCGCAGCGGGCGCACGACATCTACGACATCGAGAAGAGCCTGCTCCGCAACCTGCTGGGGCAGCGGCGCGAGACGCTCGCCGCGATCTCGCAGCCGGTGATCGTGCTGGCCCACAACCTCACGCCCAGCGAAACGGCCAACCTCGACCGCCGGTTCGTGCAGGGCTTCGCCACCGAACTCGGCGGCCCCGGCAGCCACACCGCGATCGTGGCGGAAGGCCTCGAGATTCCGGCGGTCGTGGGCATCGGGCCGTTTCTGGCCGACGTGTCGGGCGGCGAGCCGGTGATCCTCGACGGCAACCAGGGGATCGTGATCCTCCAGCCCGACGAGGAGACGATCGCCCGCTACCAGCTGGAGGTCGAGGCGGCCCGCACCGTCGCCAAGAAGCTCGACCGGCTGCGCGATCTGCCGGCGGTGACCACCGACGGTGTGCGGATCCAGATCACCGGCAACATCGAGTTTCCCAGCGAGGCCGAACAGTGCCTGAGTCGCGGCTGCGATGGCATCGGCCTGTATCGCACGGAGTTTCTCTATCTGACGAGCCGGCGCGAGCCGACCGAGGAAGACCACTTCGCCGCCTATCGCGACGTGGTGCAGGCGATGCAGGGGATGCCGGTCGTGATCCGCACGCTCGATCTGGGCTCCGACAAGATGCTCACGGAGACGAAGTCGGAGGAGGAACGGAATCCCTGCCTCGGCATGCGCAGCATCCGGCTTTCATTGCGGCAGCTCCCGATGTTTCGCACGCAGCTGCGGGCGATCCTCCGGGCCAGCGCCCTGGGCGACGTGCGCGTGCTCTTTCCGCTCATCTCCACGATCGTCGAATTACGTCAGGCCCGCATGGTCCTGGCGGACGTGATGGAGGATTTGGCCGAACACGGCATCGCCTTCAATCCGAAGATGCCGGTCGGCATGATGGTCGAGACGCCGGCCGCCGTGATGATGCTCGACGCATTCATCAAGGAGGTCGATTTCGTCTCGATCGGCACCAACGACCTGATCCAGTACACGCTGGCGGTCGACCGGGGCAACAAGGAGGTCGCCGACCTCTACAACGCCTGTGATCCGGCGGTGCTGCGGCTCTTGCGCCGCTCGCTGGACGTGGCGGCGGAGGCCGGCGTGCCGGCCACGGTATGTGGTCAGATGAGCGGCAGCGTGATGTACACGCAGCTGCTTCTGGGATTGGGCTTGCGGCAACTGAGCGTGCCGGCCAGCGCCATCCCCGAAGTGAAGCAGGTGTGCCGAAGTGTTTCGGCCGCCGAATGCCGCGCGATTGCGGACAAAGCGCTGACGATGGACGCCGCGCGGGAGGTGAAGGCCTACCTGCGCGACCAACTGCGTCGGCTGCTCGCGGAAACGGTCGCCTAGCAGCGGGGCTGCCAACGCGACACCGCCCCGCGGGGCGGTCACAGTCATCGAAAGGAAATCAGACATGAAACAGGAAATGCTCATCAACGTGTCGCAGCCGGAGGAGTGCCGGATCGCGATCATGGAAGACGGGGTGCTGGAGGAGCTCTACGTGGAGCGGACGAGCCAGGACAACCTCGTCGGCAACATCTACAAGGGCCGGATCGTCAACATCGAGCCGAGCATCCAGGCGGCGTTCGTCGATTTCGGCGTGGGCCGCAACGGCTTCCTCCACATCAGCGACGTGGAGCCGCAGTATTACCGCCAAGGCGGGCTCGATCCCGACAAGGCGTTCGAGGCCGGCGAGGCCGGTGGCCGCGGCGGCGACGCCGAGGAGAGCGATGCGGATGGCCGACAGAAGACCGCCACCCGCCGGAAGCCCCGTCTGGGCGACCGTCCCCGGGTGAAGCCGCCCATTCAGGACGTGCTCAGACGTGGCGACGAGGTGCTCGTGCAGGTCATCAAGGAGGGCTTCGGCACCAAGGGGCCCACGCTCTCCACCTACATCTCGATCCCGGGTCGCTACCTCGTGCTCATGCCGCCACTGGGGCGGGTGGGCGTGTCGAAGAAGATCGACGACGAGCACGAGCGGCGGGTGCTTCGCGACATCATGCTCGACCTGCGGCCGCCGAAGGGGGTCGGGTTCGTGGTTCGCACGGCCGGCACGGAACGCACCAAGTCGGAAATGGCCCGCGACATGGCCTATCTGCTCCGGCTCTGGAAGTCGATCGTGCGACGGATGCGAAAATATTCCGCACCGATCGACATCTACCAGGAAAGCGACATGATCATCCGCACGATCCGTGACATGTTCACGGAAGACGTGGGGAGGATCCTGATCGACGAGCCCGCCGCCTACGAGCGGGCGCGGGAGTTTCTCGAGTTGGTGATGCCGAAGTACGTGTCGCGGCTGCAACTCTACGAAGGCAAGGAGCCGCTCTTCCATCGCTACGGGCTGGAGGAGGAGATCAGCCGCATCCATCAGCGGAAGGTGCCGCTCAAGGGCGGCGGCTCGATCGTGATCGACACCACCGAGGCACTCGTGGCGATCGACGTCAACTCCGGCAGCTTCCGCACCGAGAAGTCGGCGGAGGAGAACGCCTACCAGATGAACCTGATCGCGGCGAAGGAGATCGCGCGGCAGCTGCGGCTCCGCGACCTCGGCGGCGTGATCGTCAACGACTTCATCGACATGCGTCGGGAGAAATACCGTCGCGGTGTCGAGAAGGCGCTGCACGACGCCATGAAGCGGGACCGCGCCCGGACGAAGATCCTGCGGACGAGCCCCTTCGGCTTGATCGAAATGACGCGGCAGCGGATTCGGCCGTCGCTCCGGAAGAGCATCTTCCGCGACTGCCCCACCTGCTCCGGAACCGGCATCGTGAAGACCGCCGAGAGCATGGCGATCGAGGTGATGCGGACGCTCCAGCTCTCCGCCACCCGGGACGACATCGCCCGGCTCAACGTCACGGTGCACGACGAGGTGGCGACCTGGATCAACAACCGGAAACGCCGGGAGATCGCCCAGTTCGAGGACGCCACGCACGTGCAACTGCACGTCACCGGCAAGGAGAGCGCGTCGCCGGAGCACCTGGTCATCGAGGCCTGGGATGCGAGCGGCCGCACCGTCCGATTCCCGTAAAAACCCCCGTTTTCGTGTCCCACTCGACCCGAAGTCGGTCCATTGTTAGGCTGAGAGGCTCGAAAAACGGCTCGTTTCGGTCCGTCACGCTTTTCCGTCCCGTTCCTTTCCCAACGTCCTTTCACAGCGGTACCCACCATGGCCAAGTCTGCATCGACCAGTGATTCCTCGACGTCCGCATCCACCATGGCGGGCGCCGGCCACCACTACGCCGTCGTCGTCGATGGTGGTCGGCAGTATCGCGTCAGCGAGGGCGAAGTGGTCGACATCGACTTCCGCCACCTGCCGGCCGGCAGCGAGGTGGTGTTCGACGAGGTGCTGGCGGTGAGCAAGGCCGGCGTGCTGACGCTGGGCGCCCCGGTCGTGAAGGGGGCGAAGGTGAAGGCGGAGGTGATCGGTTCCGTGCAGGGCGAAAAGATCTACGTGCAGAAGTTCGCCCGGCGGAAGAATTACCGCCGTCGCACCGGCCATCGTTCGATCTCGACGAAGGTTCGCATCGCATCGATCGGCTGACGCAGGCGGTCCCTTGCTTGCGTGCGGGCTTGGATGACCGCGGGCGGGATTGGCCGTCATGTCCTGCCGAGGATGTCGGCCAGCGGGCCGCCGCGGCGGCAGAGGTCGTCGACGCGGGCCGACACGGCGGGATCCTCCTCGACCGGCGGCGCATGGTGCGGCTTGAGCCGCGCGTCGATCACGAGCGGCCCGCGGCAGCCCCAGTGCTTCTGATGCACGGCCGCCTCCACGCCATGCACGTCGGCCGCGGGATTGGATCGCGTGAAGGTCAGCCAGAGGAAGTTTTCGAGACTGGCGGCGGCGAAGTGGCTGTCGTCGACGATCACGATCAGCGGCCAGTCGTGGAGCGGATGCCGGGA
The DNA here is from genome assembly GCA_044369655.1 of Pirellulales bacterium. GTDB lineage: Bacteria > Planctomycetota > Planctomycetia > Pirellulales > UBA1268 > CAMCQY01. The sequence goes on along the minus strand of JBILWX010000111.1, from coordinate 7,286 downwards.
GTCGATCCCGCGGGTCAACCGCTCGATGTCGGCCGACCACGGAGCCGTCGGGGCCGTTGCCCAGATGCTTTCGTCATGCGCGGCTTCGAGCGTCGGCCGCGGCTCGATCCGCGGGCCCTCGATCGCCGCGATGCCGGGCAGGCAGACCGTCGGGTTGCGGAAGCCGTCGGGAAGTGACATGCCGCGGGTAAACTCGCGCGGCAGCGTGCGGATGGCGGGACCGCGGGCCGCCACCACGAGTTTCGACCCGGCGTTGAAGCCATGCCCCGAGTAGTCGAGCGTGTCGATCGTGGTTTCCGTATGGAAGTGGCAGTCGCGTCGCCAGTCGACCCGCTCGAGCAGGTGGGCGAGGAAGGGGGCCACGTCGTGGGCGTCGAGCCCCGGGGCATCGCCGCCGTTGACGATGAAGAGATACTTCGCGAGCGACAACTGCCCCTGTCCCAGGATCGCAGAGGCCTGCGTGAGCAGTTCGGCGGGCCGGCCCGACCGTTTCCAGGGCATGTAGCGCTCGCTGCCGACGGCCAGGAGCAGCGGGTGGACTCCCGAGGCGTCGACCGCATGGACGCTCGACACGCCGGGCAGCACCGTGGGGATCACGGGGCCGGTGAGCTCGTGCACGAGCCAGCCGAAGAGCGTGTCTTCCTGCGGCGGACGGCCGACCACCGTCATCGGCCAGATCGCTCCCTCGCGATGCCAGACATGGTCGACCCGCATCAGGGGAAAATCGTGCCGCCGCGCGTAGTAGCCCAGATGGTCGCCGAACGGCCCCTCCGGTTTGGCGGCTCCGGGCGAGACGGTGCCCTCGATCACGAAGTCGGCGTCGGCGTAGATGGCCGGACCGCGTCCGCGGGTGATCATCGGCAGCCGGTGGCCGGCCAGCACGCCGGCGAACGTCAGCTCGGAGAGGCCCTCGGGCAGCGGCATCACGGCCGAGACGGCCAGCGCCGGCGAGCCGCCCACGAAGATCGCCACCTTGAGCGGCTCGTTCCGCTCGAGGGCCGCGGCATGATGCAGCCCGATGCCGCGGTGCAGCTGATAGTGAAGGCCGACCTCGCGGTCTCGTTCATAGTCGTTGCCCGCCAGCTGCACCCGGTACATGCCGAGGTTGGACTTCTGCAGCGCCCGCCTCGTGCCGGCGTGGCGGGGATCTTCGGTGTAGACGGCCGGCAGCGTGATGAACGGCCCGCCGTCTCCGGGCCAGCTCGTCACCTGCGGGAGGCGTGACAGCGGAATCTCGTGCGCGAGCACCGGACCCGACCGCACCCGGCGGGGCAGCATCGAGAGGGCGTCGATCGGGCTCCGCCAGTAGCGCCACGGCCGGGCCAGCGCCTGGGCGGGATCGATCTTGAGTTCGACCAGCCGCTTCACGCGGTCGAGGGAGTCGGCGAAGATCCGCTCGATCCGCCGCTTCGTGCCGTAGAGGTTGACGAGGATCGGAAAGGCCGAGCCGCGTGGGTTCGTGAAGAGCACCGCCGGGCCGCCGGCGCGGAACAGTCGCCGCTGGATCTCGGCGATCTCCAGATGCGGATCGACCGGGTGCGCAATCTCGACGAGTTCCCGCTCGCGGCGGAGGGCGACGGCACAGGCCTGGAGTGAGCGGAATCCCATCGGTTTTCCCCAGCATGGTAGTCCGTCCGCCAAAAAAGGTGACAGCCACCAAATCTGGGTAGTATGGGTCGCTTCTCCGCGGCGAACTGTGATGCACCAGGTATCCCGAAGACGGTTTTTCGATGAGCAAAGACGCTCGCAACCTGATTCTGTGTGTCCTGGCTGGTGGCGATCCTCGTCGCCTGGCCGTTTGCCGAGGGTGGCTATGTCGATGATTTCTCCTACATCCACATGGCCAAGACGCTCGCGGAGACGGGCCGCTTCGCCTACAACGGCTGGCCGACCGCGATCCTCGGCATCCAGGTCTGGTGGGGGGCGGCGTGGGTCTGGCTCTTCGGCTTCTCCTTCGCGATCGTGCGGTTGAGCGTGTGGCCGCTGGCGCTCGGGGCGGTGGCGCTTGTGTATCTGCTCGCTCGGCGGGCCAGGCTGTCCCCCTACGAAAGCGTGTTTGCCGCGCTCCTGACGGGCCTGAGCACGCTGTTTCTGCCGCTCGCGCCGACGTTCATGAGCGACATCCCGGCGTTTTTCTTTCTGCTTGCCTGTTGGTATGGATTCGTGCGGGCCGCGGAGACGGCTGAGCAGGCATCGGGATGCGGCAGTCGAGCTGTGGGCTGGCTGGCGTTCGGGACACTGTGTGGTGTGCTCGGCGGCACGATCCGGCAGACCGTCTGGTTCGCTCCGATCGCCTGTGCGGCGACGCTCTGCCTGCGGCGGTCTGGCGACAAGACGTTTCGCATCGTCTTGTTCCTGTGCGGTGCGATCGGCCTGGCGGCGCTTGTCTTTGGCGTGCAGTGGTTCGGTCGCCAGCCGTATGCGATTCCCACCAAGCTTCCCTCGCTGGCTGCCAGCGCACAGTTTGATGCCAGAACGGTGGCCGGCGATGCGATCAAGGTGGCGACCGAGTGTGCGCTCAAGTTGCTCCCGGCCATGGTGTTCTGCCTGCCCTGGGGCGTGGAGCACGTGTCCGCCGGCCTGCGGACGCGGTGGGGCCGCGTCGTGGCCGTCGCGACCGCGGCCGCGATGGTGCTCGTGCTGACGGGAACCGTGAGCCGGTCGTTCGAAGGACCGCTGCGGCTGCTGGGGGGCAGCTGGAGGCCGACAGGCCATGCCGCTCACGACGCGGGGGTGGGCCTGATCCGCTGCGGCGTGCTGGCGGTGGTCGTTTCGCTGGCCGGTGCCGCGACGGTCGCGTTGGGCAGCTGCCGCACGCGGCCCATCGCTGCCTGGCGGCTGCCGCCGGCACTCCTTCTGCCCTTGGCCTATCTCGTGCCCTACACCGCTTCCCTGCTGCTCGTCTCGCAGACCACCGACGGCATCTACCCTCGCTACTATCTGCCGTTCGTGCCGGCGCTGACCTGCGGACTCCTGTTCTGCACCCAATCCACAGCGGTCGCGGAGCGTGCGGGCATCGGCCGCCGCTCGTGGCTTGCGTGGCTGCTGGTGGGATTCTTCGCGCTCCGTGGCATTGCCATCCTCCACGACGAATTCGCCGACACGCGGAGCAGGCTGGCGGCCATCGCCTTCCTGCAGCAGCAGGGCGTGCCGCGGGAGCGGATCACTTCGAAGTGGGTGATCGACGGCTGGGAGGAGATCGAGCGGTCTGGGCATCTGAACGACCCACGCATCCGGGTCCCCGCCGATGCCTATCGTGCGCACGTGCCGTACGACTATCCCGACCCGAAGTTTCGCGACCGGTTTCCGGCACTGCGTCCCGACTACATCGTGGCCGACGCACGGGAGGACCGGCCTGGCGATACCGGTGCGTTCCCGACCTTTCACTTTCGGGCCTGGTGGCGTCCGCCCTACCACCGCACGATCGTGATTCGCAGCCAGCGGCTGCCAGACGCGCCGATCGCGACGGGCCCAGGGGCTTCGCCTCCGGACGATACAATGCAGCGTCCACCCCTTCCTGCATCCGAGGAGCATTGATTCCATGGTCAGTCTCACCAGCACCTACGAAGGCGGGCTGCGGTGCCGCGCCGTCCACGGTCCGTCCGGCACCACGCTCATCACCGACGCCCCCGTCGACAACCACGGCAAGGGCGAGAGCTTTTCGCCGACCGACCTGGTCGCCACGGCGCTCGGCGCCTGCATGATGACGATCATGGGGATCGTGGCCGAGCGGCACGGCCTCGACCTGACCGGCATGAAGGCGGAGACCGTGAAGGAGATGAGCAAGGACCTGCCCCGGCGGATCGCCGGCCTGCGGACCCGGCTCACGATCCCGCTCCCGGCCGACCATCCGCACCGGGCCATGCTCGAGCAGGCGGCCCATACCTGTCCCGTCCATAAGAGTCTCTCTCCCGACATCGATGCGGCGATCGAGTTTGTCTGGACAGGTGGGTGAACGGTAGACTTCGTTCGTCAGGGGCGCAACGGAAGCCGCGGAACGAGTCGACACTGCGGGCAAAAACCCAGGTGTTGATCGTTCGCCCACGGAGCCCCTGCCATGAGACGGATTCTTCCTGCACGGACACTCGCGGCGCCGGAGACCCTGGAGCCAAGGCTGGCGTTGGCCGCGGAGAGTCTGCTGCCGGCTTTTGACATGAGCCCGCCCGTCGGCGCTCCCGTTCTCCACCAGATCTGGGTCGACCCGGCTGCGGGCAACGACGCCAACAGCGGCGGGTCACGGGCCATGGCCCTGCGCACGCTTTCCGAAGCCTGGCGGCGGGTACCCGTGAACGTCCAGCTGACGACGGGCTTCGAGATCAACCTCACGGCCGGCGTCTATGCCGAATCGGTGGTGCCCAACTACTGGGAAAGCCGTCACGGCACGCGGGCGGCTCCCGTCGTGCTCAGGGCCGTCGACGGCGACGGCACGGCGAGGCTGCCGAGCATGAACGTCTACGACTGCCGCCACCTCTATCTCATCGGCCTCGACATCTCGTCCAGCGGCGGTGACGTGCTGCATCTCGACAGTTGCTTCAACATCCTCGTCCGCGGCACGACGATTCGGGGCCTGGGCGACATTCCCACCTATGCCGTTCCGCAGGAGGCGCTCAAGGTCAACCAGAGCCAGCACATCTACGTCGAACGCTGCGACATCTCCGGTGCCTGGGACAATGCCGTCGATTTCGTGGCGGTGCAGTATGGCCACGTCGTCGGCAGCCGGATCCATCGCGCCGGTGACTGGGCGATGTATGCCAAGGGGGGATCGGCGTCGCTGACCGTGGCGGGGAACGAGTTTTACGACGCCGGCACGGGAGGCTTCACGGCGGGGCAGGGGACCGGGTTCGAATTCATGGTCGCGCCGTGGCTGCAGTACGAGGCCTACGACATCACGTTCGTCAACAACGTGATCCACGATACCGAGGGCGCCGGCATCGGAGTGAACGGCGGCTCCAACATCGTCATGGCCAACAACGTGCTCTATCGCGTGGGCAGCCGCAGCCACGTGATCGAGGTCGGGTTCGGGGAGCGGTCGTGCGACGGCAATCAGGCCGCCTGCCGGACGTATCTCGCCCAGGGCGGCTGGGGCACCACGGTCGTGGGGGGCAGCGAGCCGATCCCGAATCGCAACGTCTCCATCGTCGGCAACGTGGTCTACAACCCCGACGGCTTCGTGAGCCGCTGGCAGCACTTCGCGGTGGCCGAGCCGCGGACGCCGTCCGTCGGCTCCAACATCCCGTCGCCGGCCCGGGCCGACGTCAATCTCCAGATCCGTGGCAACTGGATCTGGAACGGACCGGCCGATCATCCGCTGGGCATCGAGCAGGCCACGCTGGCCGCCGACGTGCTGGCCACCAATGCGATCAACACCGTACGGCCGGTGCTCGTCGATCCGGAACGTGGCGATTTTCGACTCGCGCCGGGCGTCGTGCCGCCGGTGGTCTCACCGGTCGTGATCCCGCCACCCGCGCCGCTGCCGCCGCTCACCGCCACGTTCCGCGCGGTCGCCGCGGCCACGGCCCGGGCGTTCACGTCGTTTACGGTCACCTTCAACCGCGCGGTGCGCGGCGTGACGCTCGACGACTTCGTGCTCAGCCGTGGCCGTGCGGTTGCATCGCTGGCGGGGGCGCGGATCACCACCACGGATCGGATCACCTATACGATCGCAAACATCCGCAGCACGCATCTGGCGGGCGGCTACACGCTCCGCTTGAAGGCCGTGGGCACCGGGATCGTCGACACCGCGAACGAGGCCCTGGCCGGCCCAGCGACGGTGTCGTGGCGGATGACCCGGACCGTGCCGCCCGTCCGGCTGGCGGTGCCTGTGGTCCGGCGTTGACGCGGAAAGCCGCTGCCGCAGGCGGCGCGGGCTTCCCGAAACCGTCGTGGAAGGGAGAATCGGAGGCGTGATTCCGCCGTCTCCGCCGCCAGTGGGCCGAGTTGCTCCATGACCGATCTTTTCTCCGCCTCACGGGCCGCGAATGTCGCCCGGGCCGCGCCACTCGCCGCCCGCATGCGGCCCCGGCGGCTGGCGGACTATGTCGGGCAGGCGAAGGTGGTCGGGCCGGGCACGCTCCTGCGGCGGCTGATCGAGGCCGACCGGCTGGGATCCGTGATCCTCTACGGGCCGCCCGGTGTCGGCAAGACGACGCTTGCCGAGATCATCGCCCGCGAGACGAAGCGGCGGTTCGTGGAACTCTCCGCCACCGCGTCGGGCGTGAAGGATGTCCGCGACGTGCTCGAGGCCGCCCGTCGCAGGCTGGAGGACGACGGCCAGAAGACCTGCCTGTTCGTCGACGAGATCCACCGCTACTCCAAGGCGCAGCAGGACGTGCTCCTGCCCGACGTCGAGAACGGCGTGATCGCGCTGATCGGGGCCACCACGCAGAACCCCTTCTTCGCGTTGACCAGCGCCCTGGTCAGCCGCAGCCGCATCTTCGAACTGGAGGCCCTGTCGCGGGACGACATCGCGGAGATCCTCAGGCGGGCGGTCGCCGACCGTGAGCACGGCCTGGGGAGCGAGCGGATCGAACTCACCCCGGGGGCGGTCGCCCTGCTCGTGGAGACCTCCGACGGCGACGCCCGGCGGGCGCTTGGCGCGCTCGAAATCGGCGTGCTCTCGAGCCCGGAACGGCCGCTCGTCTTCACGGTGGAGTTGGCTCGCGAGAGCGTGCAGCGGAAGGCGATCACGTATGACTCGGGCGACACCCACTACGACTGCGCGAGTGCCCTGATCAAGAGCATCCGCGGCAGCGACGCCGATGCGGGCCTCTATTGGCTCGCGCGGATGCTGGAGGGGGGCGAGGACGTGCGATTCCTGTCGCGGCGGCTCGTGATCCTGGCCAGCGAGGACATCGGCAACGCCGATCCGCGGGCGCTCATGATCGCGGTGGCGGCGATGCAGGCGACGGAGTTCGTGGGCCTGCCCGAATGCCAGCTCACGCTTTCGCAGGCGGTGACGTATCTGGCGCTCGCCCCCAAGAGCAACGCCTGTACGACGGCGATCGGCGCCGCCCGTCGCGATGTCCGCGAGCAGGCGGTGATCCCGGTGCCGAGGCACCTGCAGGACAAGCACTATGCCGGTGCCAAGCAGCTCGGCCATGGCCAAGGGTATGCGTATTCCCACGATGCGCCGGACGGCATCGCTGCGCAGGATTACCTCGGCATCGAAAAGCGCTACTACGAGCCGACCGACCGGGGCTTCGAGCGGGATCTCGCCGAGCGGCTCACCGCGATCAGGCGGCGGCTGGCGGGCGAGCCGCCAGCGGGCTGACGGCGGCCACCCCGCC
>JBILWX010000254.1:0-3247 GCA_044369655.1 Pirellulales bacterium | reverse complement strand
GCCCGCGTGGCAACGCCGGGCGCGCCGCGGCCACGTTCCCTCGCCACCGACGGCATCCGCGATCTCCTCTACGACAACCTCGAGCACCCCCGCTGGATGGAAGTGGCCGACCGCTGCCTGTCGTGTGCCAACTGCACGCTCGTCTGCCCGACCTGCTTCTGCAGTTCGGTCGAAGAGGTCTCCGACCTGACCGGCGACCACGTGACCCGTGACCGACGGTGGGCCTCCTGCTTCACGCTGGCGCACTCGCAGATGCACGGTGGCAATGCCCGCCCGACGGTGGCCTCACGGTACCGGCAGTGGCTCACGCACAAGCTTGCCGGCTGGATCGACCAGTTCGGCACGTCGGGCTGCACCGGCTGCGGCCGCTGCATCACGTGGTGTCCCGTGGGCATCGATCTCACGGAGGAGGTCGCGGCGATCAGGGAATCGGCACCGCCATGAAGAGCACGCGCATCCTGTCCCCGCCGCCGGGTCTTGTCCCGCGGGCCGCCGGCCGCGGGCACTCGCCATGGCAGCTCCATGCGACCCGCATCGCCGCCATCCGCGTGGAGGCTCCGGGTGTGCGCACCTATTCGCTCGCATTCCCCGCCCGCGGCCCGCGGCCGCTCTTCCGCTTCGCCGCCGGGCAGTTCAACATGCTCTCGCTGCCGGGCATCGGCGAGGCGGCCATCTCGATCAGTTCCGATCCCGAGTCGCTCACCGCCGTCGCCCACACGGTCCGTGCGGTCGGCAACGTGACGCTGGCCCTCACCAGGCTCGATGTCGGCGACGAACTGCTCCTGCGAGGGCCGTTTGGCGTTCCCTGGCCGCTCGACGACCTGCGTGATCGCGACCTCGTGTTCGTCGGCGGCGGCCTCGGCCTCGCGTCGCTGCTGGCGGCCATCTCCTTCTGCATGACGCATCGCGGAGAGTATGGCCGGATCGCGGTGCTGCACGGCACCAGGACGCCAGCCGACCTGCTCGCCACCCGCGACCACGCCCGCTGGCGCGACCACGGCATCGACGTGCAAACAATTGTCACCGATCCCGATCCGTGCTGGCGTGGACCTGTCGGACTCGTCCCCGCACTGCTCGATCACGTCGATCTCGATCCGGCGTCGACGAGCCTCCTCTGCTGCGGCCCGGAGCCGATGATGAAGGCGGTGGCGGAGCGGGCGATCGTCCGCGGCATCGCCCGTGACCAGATCTTCGTGTCGATCGAACGCCTGATGGGCTGCGGCGGCGGCCTCTGCGGGCTCTGCCAATTGGGGCCGTTCTTCGTCTGCCGGGATGGCCCCGTGTTTTCCTACGAACGGATCGAACGGTGGCTGGCCGTGACGCACCTGTGAACCGTTGCCATGCGGAAGAAACCACGACTCGCCGTGTTCAAATTCGCCTCCTGCGATGGCTGCCAGCTGCAGGTGCTCGACGCCCATGAAAGGCTGCTGGCGATCGCCGAGCAAGTCGAGATCGTCCACTTTCCGGAGGCTCGCTCCCAGGCCCTCGCCGGCCCCTATGACATCGGCCTGGTCGAGGGTTCGATCTCCACGCCGGACGATCTCGCGCGGATTCGTGGGATCCGCGACGAGTGCCGGTTTCTCGTGACCATCGGCGCCTGCGCGACGGCCGGCGGCATCCAGGCTCTGCGCAACTGGTGCCGGCTCGACGAGGTCGTCGGAAGCGTGTACGCCTCGCCGGCCTATGTCCGGTCGCTCGAGAGGAGCACGCCGATCGGCGACCATGTGCCGGTCGATTTCGAGCTGCGTGGCTGCCCGATCGACGTCGGACAGTTCGTGGAGCTGATCACCGCGGTCCTCGTCGGCCGCCAGCCGCGGGTGCCGCGGCACAGCGTGTGCGTCGAGTGCAAGGAGCGGGGCACGGTCTGCGTGGCGGTGGCGCAGGGAATCGCCTGCCTCGGACCGGCCACGCAGGCGGGCTGTGGCGCGATCTGCCCCGCTCACGGCCGTGAATGCTTCGGTTGCTACGGCCCGGACGAGCAGCCGAACCTCGTGAGTCTGAACGGATTCTACGAGCGTCGCGGCACCTCCCGATCGCACCTGACGCGGCTGCTGCGATCGTTCAACGCCTGGTCGGCCGACTTTCGACAGGAGAGCGACCGGCTCGAGGACGACGGCGTGGGAGGCGGGTCGTGAACCAGCCGCGGGTCTTCACCGTCAAGGGCCTGACGCGGGTCGAGGGGGCTGGTGGCCTGCGGGCGCGGGTCACGGACGGCCACGTCGACATCGTCGAGTTCACCATCTACGAGCCGCCCCGGTTCTTCGAGCGCCTCCTCCGCGGCCGGGAGATCCGTGAGGTGCCCGACCTCGTGGCGCGGATTTGCGGCATCTGTCCGGTGGCCTACCAGCTGACCGCCTGCCACGCCCTCGAAACGGCGCTGGGGATCGCCGTGGGCCCGGAGATTCGCCTCCTGCGACGACTCCTTGCCTGCGGCGAATGGATCCAGAGCCATGCGCTCCACATCCATCTGCTCCATGCGCCCGATTTCCTGGGCTGCGACAGCTGCTTCACCTATCCGGAAGCCTACGCGGGGTTTCTCGACCGGGGGCTGCGGATGAAGGCGATCGGCAGCCGCATCATCGAGGTGCTCGGCGGCCGGGCAGTGCACCCGATCAACGTCGCCGTCGGCGGGTTTCACCGGTCGCCCGACGCGGCAGCGGTTCGCGGGCTCATTCCCGACCTCGAGTGGGGCATGCTGGCGGCGGTCGACACGCTCACCGCCGTCAGCCGGTTCACGTTCCCGGATTTCACCCAGCCCTACGAGTGCGTGTCGTTGCGGGCTCCGGATGGCTACCCGATGAACGACGGGCGAATCGTGTCATCGACCGCCACGGTGGACGGCGGCCTCGACATCCCGATCGATGAGTATGGGAATCACTTCGTGGAGCGGCAGGTGCCGCACAGCACCGCGCTCTCGAGCTTCATCGTCCCCGGCGACAGGCCCTATCTCTGCGGGCCACTGTCGCGGCTCAACAACTGCCTCGCCGACTTGCCGGCAGGGGCCCGGCGGGCCGCCGACGCGTGCGGCATCGGCTGGCCCTCGCGCACCATCTTTCATGCGATCGCGGCACGGGCCATCGAACTGGCCGCCGCCTTCGAGGAGGCCCTGGCCATCGCGCGGGCCTGCCGCGCCTCGACCACACCGAGCCGGGTTGACTACGTGCCCCGCGCAGGCGTGGGCTGTCATGCGACGGAGGCCCCGCGCGGACTGCTCTACCATCGCTATGCAATCGGTGACGACGGGCTC
>JBILWX010000253.1:0-3259 GCA_044369655.1 Pirellulales bacterium | reverse complement strand
CGCGGAGCAAAGGGCCGGATGGTGATGGATGGCGTCATCCCACTCGCTTCCGCGAGGGCCGCAAAAGGTGCCAGCCACCAAATCTGGGTAATTTGCAAATCACCCAGATGGCGATGGGCGAAAATGCCGATGACCAAAGTGGGATTTCCCCACTGGCCCACTCTGGCGTATTATTTCGGTATGACCACAAAAACCACCGACAGCAAGGGCCGGCTGACGCTTGGCGAGCGGTTCGCGAACCGGACGGTCATCGTCGAGGAAATCGATGAGACCGAGGTGCGGATCTCGCTCGCCCGGGTCGTGCCCGAGCGCGAAATGTGGCTGCACGACAACCGTGCCGCCAGCGGTGCCGTTCGTCGCGGGCTGAAAGATGCAAAGGAAGGTCGGGTCTCGAGCGGGCCCGACCTTGCCTCCGACGCCGCACTGGCTGACCGGTTGCGGGATTAGACGGCGTGTTCACGCTAAGGTGGACCGACGAGGCGGCCTCCGAATACACCCGCCTTAAAGACAAAGCCGAGGCTGCCATCGAGAGGCAGCCGGGCAAGGGCCGTCGCAAGGCGAGTCGGAGCGAGGGCCTCTTCAAGCAGGTCCACAAGTGCGTCTCGCTCCTGGCGGAGAACCCCCGCCATCCAGGCCTGCAGACCCACGAGTTCCGTTCGCTCGAGCATCCCTTCAACCCGAACGACAAGGTCTTCGAAGCCTACGCCCAGAACCGCACGCCCGGCGCGTACCGCGTCTTCTGGTGCTACGGTCCGGCGACCAGCGAGATCACGATCATCGCGATCACTCCCCATCCATAGCCGTGGACCACGGCGGCTGAATCATGGCGCCAGGAGCGTGGCCACGGAGCTTCGCGGCACGAGGGTCGTGGGCACGACCACGCTGGCGGGCGGCTGCTCCGCGGGGTTTTCGATCTGCCGGCAGAGCATGTCGATCGCCAGTCGGCCGATCTCCGCGGGATCCTGCCGCACCGTGGTCATCGGCACGGCCAGCACGCCCGAATAGGGCTGCTCGTCGAAGCTCACGAGCGACACGTCGGCGGGCACCTTGATTCCGGCCTCCAGCAGCGACTCGAGGGCACCGATCCCCACGAGATTCGAGAAGGCGAAGATCGCGGTGAAGTCGACGCCCGAGTCGAGCAGGGCCTGCACGCCCGAACGGCCCGACTCCTTACCGAAGCCGGTGCCGGTCACGAGCCGGTCATCGTAGCCGATGCCGTGCTCGGCAAGCGCGTCTCGATAGCCCTGCATGCGCAGTTCGTCGGGCATCGTGCCGACGAGACCACGGATGCAGGCGATCCGCCGATGCCCGCGACCGATGAGGTGGCTGACGGCCGCGAAGCTGCCCTGGCGGCTGTCGGACATCACCGACGGCAGCCGCAAGAGCGGAAACCCACGATCGACGAGCACGACCGGCAGCGGCCCGGATTCGAACTGCTTCAGGTGGTCGCACTGCTGGCCGACCGGAATCACCACGAGCCCATCGGGCTGCCGTGCGAGCAGGCCCGCGAGCAATTCGATCTCGTGGGCGACATCGTCGCCCGCGTCACCGAGCAGCACCGAGTAGCCGCGGTCATGGGCTGCCGTCGAGACGGCGCGGGCGATCGCCGCGAAGAACGGATTGGCGATGTCGGGCACGACGAGGCCGATCGTCCGCGTGCTCCCGAGCCTCAGGCCCTTGGCCACCAAATTGGGCGCGAAATGCAGCGCCGCTGCCGCCTGACGGACGCGATCCTGCGTGGCTTGGCTGATCCGATACCGGTCGCCGAGTCCGTTGAGTACCCGCGATGCTGTCGGGATCGACGTGCCGGCCCGCTGCGCGACATCCTTGAGGCTGCCCTTCTTCGGCGAGGCCGGCCGACGTGAGCGTCTCTTGTCAGTCATAGTAAAAAACGCTCAGCCACCCCTGCGCGGGACGGAATGCGCCGGGAACGAAAAGCCCCCGGCGGAAGCCGGGGGACTCTTTGGCTGAATGCCATCCGGTGCAAACGAAAAGAGCTGCGTCCCCTTTTTATTTTTACTTCAGGATGTCCTTGAAGACCTTGCGGACTTTCTCAACCTTGGGCGACACCACCGCCTGGCAGTAGGGCTGGAACGGGTTGTTGGCGAAGTAGTCCTGGTGATACTTCTCCGCCGGATAGAACGTGCTGGCCGGCGTGACCTCGGTCACGATCCTGGCGGGGAACACCTTCGCCGCGTTCAGCTTGGTGATCACCTCCTCGGCGGTCTTCTTCTGCTCGTCGTCGTGGTAGAAGACGCCCGAACGGTATTGCGTGCCGACGTCGGCCCCCTGCCGGTTCTTCGTCGTCGGGTCGTGCGTGCTGAAAAATACCTCGAGCAGCTTTTCATAAGGCACCTGCTGCGGGTCGTATTCGATCTCCACCGCCTCCGCGTGGCCCGTCTGGCCGGTGCAGACCTGCTGGTACGTCGGATTCGGGAGTTGCCCGCCGATGTAGCCACTGGTCACTGACTGCACGCCCTTGATCTGGGCATAGACCGCCTCGGTGCACCAGAAGCAGCCGCCAGCGAACGTCGCCTTCGCCAGTTCCCCTTCGGCTCCCGCCGCCAATCCGCTGCTCATCATCATGATCGCTCCTGCCAGAAACAACCGGACCACGCGCGCCGTCATGTCTATCGGCTCCTCGAAGAAATTCGACTTCCGCACCGAGGGAGGCGCAGGGATCGGCGTGAGGATCCCGAGCGTGTGGCTATCCTGCCACAGCGAGGGAACTCATGCCGTCCCGAAGCCGGGCCCTACCGCTGCGGCCTCTCGATAACCATTGTAGCGATCCGCTCGGGATCGACGACGAACCGGAGCGGCTTCTCCGCCCACTCGCCCGCATACCCCACCCCGATCCGTGGCGTCCGCTCGATCAGCCGCCGCGGCACGGCGACACCGCCAGCCTCCAGCCAGAGCCCCGCCCGACGGCTGGCCGGGCGGCCGTCGAACGAACGGTCGATCCCCAATGCCTTCGTGAGCCGCCCCGGCCCGACGTATTCGCCCACGCCCCGGATCAAGACCGCCGCCGGCACACCTTCGCCGCCCGTGACGACGTTCAGCATCCAGTGCATCCCATAGCAGAGGTAGACATACCAGTGGCCTGCCGGGCCGAACATCGTGGCGTTGCGCTGCGTCTTGCCGCGGGAGCCATGGCAGGCGAGGTCGTGAGCACCGAGATAGGCCTCCGTCTCGAAGACCACGTGCCGCGTGAGCCGCCCATCGGCGGCCCTCACTACCAACGCCGCCCCGAGCAGGTCGC
>JBILWX010000252.1:0-3263 GCA_044369655.1 Pirellulales bacterium | reverse complement strand
CGGACTTTCCCGTGTCTGAATCTTGTCCTCGTCGTTCCAGACGTACTCCGATTTGCCCGTGCGCAGCTTTCGCTTCGCCTTCTTCTTGCGGAAGGTCTCGAAGCCCCGGTAGATCGTGCGGCGAATGATCGCGTTGACGTTGCCCGCCGTCCACTTCGCCTGCCGAGACCACTTGGCCTTCGCGAACTTGATCGAGTCGAGCCATTCGCCGACCTCGGCCGCCGTCTCGCCGGCGGCGATCCGTTCGAAGACCTCGCGGATGACCACCGCCTTCTCTTCGTCGATCTCGTCATAGAACGGGCCCTTGGCGGGCTCGGTCTCGGTCGGCGGCAGGGTCGGTCGACGCTTGTAGCCGATGACCGTGTTGCCGACGGCGGCACCACGGGCCCACAAGCCATCATGGGCTCGCTCGATCCGCTTCCGGGTGTAGAAGTTCGAGCGGGCGTGCTGCATCTGGCTCATGTGCAGCCGATCGGGCCAGTCGTCGTCAGCCGTGTCGATGTAGTCCGACGTACAGATCACCCGTACGTCGGCGTCCACCGCCGATTCAAAGAGTTCGCCCGCCTTCGTGTGGTGGCGGTAGAGCCGGCTCGATTCCTCGGCGATGATCAGGTGCCATCGCTTGGCCTCGATGCCGGCCCAGACCTTATTGATCCCAGGGCGGTCGGCGATCTCGCCGCTGACCTCGGGCTCGGCAATGACGTCGATCACGACCTGCTCCGGCTTCCAGCCCTTGGGCAGGTTCGACTCCAGGAACGTTCGGCAGGAGGCCACTTGGTCGTCGATGCTCGACTGCCGCTGTTCCTCGGTGGAGAACCGGGCGTGGATCAGGCCGCGGAGCGGCTGTTCCTTCGGCAGCAGGATGGGTTGTCGAAGGTGCATCATGACGCACCCCCTTTCGCCGCCGCCAGCGGCACGATCGCGTTCCCCCGGGCCGCACCGTGGGCCCAAGCGGAGAGGCCAACCCTCTCCGGCATGACCCTGAAAAACTTTGCTGAAACTTTGCTGAAGGGTCCTGACTTTGACCAAAACAGGCCGCTCCGTTCCAACACCAGCCAACGATCACAAGTCGTTGACGGGCATGGACATTGCGTCAGAAATCGCAGAAAATCCGGGACCGTCGAAAACGGTGCCGAAAGAATCCCGCCCTCTCCGTTTGGTGCAGACGGTCGAAGCGAGCGTGCCTGCTTTTCCAGCTGGCAACCAGGGCTTCTTGAAAAGCGAGTCATCGTTTAACTCTATGACTCTGCTGAACCCTTGCTGATGCCCTGCCGACCATCACCACGTTTTGCATTCTTCTGATCATCGGCATTGCATTCGCGACGCGCGTGAAGTTTGCAACTTCAGCTCTGAGCGTGACGTTGAGCACTCTTGCGATCACCTGCATCCTGACAATCATCATCGGCTTCGATCGGGCATTCAGCGGCGGGGGCACCGTGTCGAACGAGCCGATGCAAGAACTGCTCGGTTTCTTGTCACGAGAGAGGTGAGGCGAGACCTGCGCCCTTTCAAAGAGTCCCATTGGGGCCGCGAGAATCCTGGCCGGGCTGCGGGGTCGGACCCGCTTGCAGACATGTTCGATCTGTTGTCAATTCACGGGCCTTCTCGCTTCTGATTCTCCCCAGGGGCCATCCCAAGCATGTCCGCACCGCCCAATCAAGCCATCGCGCCCGCCGCATCACCGGAGGCCGAACGGCTGTCCGATCTCTCACCTCAGCAATGGAAGAGCGGCATCGCCGCCTGGCTTGGCTGGCTGTTTGACGGCCTCGACATGCACCTCTACACGCTCGTGGCTACCCCCTTCGTAGCCGAACTGCTCGGGGGCCTCGACCAGCGGGATGCCGCGGTAGGCCGCACGGGCTCGATCGTGCAGGCGGGCTTCCTCGTGGGCTGGGCGCTCGGCGGCGGCTTCTTCGGTCGCGTCGGCGACCGAATCGGCCGCACGCATGCCCTGAACGTGACGATCCTCACGTACGCCCTGTTCACCGGGCTCTCGTTCTTCGCCCAGACGTGGTGGCAACTGCTCGTCTGCCGGTTCCTTGCGGCGCTGGGGATCGGAGGCGAGTGGGCGGTGGGGGCGGCCCTCATCTCTGAAACGTGGCCCCGCCGTTGGCGCCCCTGGATGGCGGCGGTGCTGCAATCGGCCGTCAACGTGGGAGTGGTGCTGGCGATGGTGGCCGGCTTTCTCCTGTCGGGATTCCCGCCGCGGACGGTGTTCCTCGTTGGCGTGCTGCCGGCGTTTCTCGTGGTCTGGATCCGACGGGCCGTGCCAGAGCCGGAGGAATGGCATGCCGCACGGTCGGCCGCTGCCGAGTCGTCGCCGGGCGTGGCTGATCTCTTCCGTGGCGATGTGCGGCGCACGACGATCCTCACGACCGTCGTCTGCAGCCTGTCGCTCACCGCCCACTGGGCATTCATGTACTGGTATCTGCAGCACCTGCGAAACCACCCCGACGTCGGTCCGTGGACCGACGCCGAGAAGACCGCCTTCTGCAGCCAAGCGATGATCCTGGTGATGGTCGCCTCGATCTTCGGCAACTTCCTCGCGGCGTTTTTCGCCCGGTCGCTTGGCTACCGGCGGTCGATCGCCTTACTCTTCATCGCCTACTTCGCCGCCATGCTCGCCGCCTACGCCACGCCGTTGCCAGAGGCGCGGCTGTTCTGGATGCTCGCGCCGATCGGAGTCTGCCAGGGCGTCTTTGGCCTCTTCACAATGTATCTTCCGCCCCTCTTTCCCACGCTTCTTCGAACCACGGGCGCCGGGTTCTGCTACAACATCGGCAGGCTGGCGGCGGCTGCAGGGACGATCGTGTTCGGCCTCTTTTCGCAGGTCGGCGACCACCGCCTGGCGCTCCTCTACGCAGCTTGGCTGTTCCTCCCCGCAGCGGCCGTCGCCTGGCTCCTGCCAGAACCGCCCGACGAGGTCGCAGCCCATCGGCGATAGCGTGCGACGCCGAAGGCTGCGCCGCCCGGCCACACCCTCATCCCCGGGGGGGCCGCGAATTCTGGCTGTTGGCATAGCCCGGGACCAAATGGATTCACCGAAAGTCCTTGGTGATACTGCCCCCCTTCATCACGAATTCAACCCGCTCCGTGACGGTGATGTCGTCGAATGGGTCGCCCGGCATGGCAATGATGTCGGCTGCCTTGCCGACAGCCAGAATGCCGATGTCGTCTCGCATCAGCAGTTCGGCGGCCACGCTCGTTCCGGCACGCAAGGCGCGGGGGATCGAAAGCCCGTTGTTCACCAGTTCGGCGAACTC
>JBILWX010000251.1:0-3269 GCA_044369655.1 Pirellulales bacterium | reverse complement strand
TCTGGGCAGGATTGTCGCCCTGCGGCGACTTTGCTGTCGCCCGTTTGCGACCTAGGAACTTGGTGAGGCTTTCTCGTCTCCCTTCTCCTCGCCAGGATTCCGTCATGAACCGCACCACGGCGTCGGCCGATCGTCCCGCCCGCCCGGGCCGCCTGCTGGTCGTCGACGACGATCGCCGCGTGGCCTCGCAGACCGCCCAATGGCTCTGCAGCCTCGGCTGGCATGCCAGCGCCGTCGGTTCTGCGGACGAGGCGCTGCCGCTGTTGGCTCGCGAGCCCTACGCCGCCTGCATCGTCGATGGGCTGCTGGCCTCAGGCGGCAGCGGCCGGATCGCCAAGGCGCTGCGGCAGACGGCGGCAGGCACCGGACTGGTCGTCACCCTGCCCACGTCAGCGGCGGTTGCGGCGCTTTCCTCCGCGATCGAGCCCGACGCGGTCGTGCGCACACCAGCCAGCGACGCGGGCCTGCTCGATGCGATCGAGGCGGCGATGGACGCCGGCGGGCGACGTGCCAAGGCGGAATTGGCCGCTCCGCCCGCCTCGAGACTCCTCGGCACGTCCCCCGTCATGCAGCGGGTGCTCGACCTCGTGGGCCGCCTCGCGGATGCTCCGGCCACGCTGCTGATCACCGGTGAGAGTGGCACCGGCAAGTCGCTGCTGGCCCGCGAGATTCACCGGACGAGTCGCCGCCGGCAGGCGCGATTCGTCGAGGTGGCCTGCGGCTGCCTCAGCGAAACGCTCCTCGAGAGCGAACTCTTCGGCCACGTCGCCGGCGCGTTCACGGGAGCCACCGCCGACCGGGAGGGGAAGTTTCTGCAGGCCGATGGCGGCACGATCTTTCTCGACGAGATCGCGACGGCTTCGCCCGCCCTGCAGGTCAAGTTGCTGCGGGTGCTCCAAGACCTGCAATTCGAGCCGGTGGGAGGGATGCAGACGCACGCGGTCGATGCCCGCGTCATCCTGGCCACCAACGAAGACCTCGGAGCGCTCGTGGCGGCGGGAACGTTTCGGGCCGACCTCTTCTGGCGTGTCAACGTGATCACGATCGAAATGCCGTCGCTGCGGGATCGGGCTGCCGACATTCCGACGCTCGCGGACCATTTCCTGGCTGCGGCCGTGGCCCGTGGTGGCAGGGAGGTGGAGGGCTTTGCGCCGTCGGCGGTCGAGGCACTCGCGGCCTACGCCTGGCCGGGCAACGTGCGTGAACTGGAGCATGCCGTGGAATACGCCGTGTTGCTCGGCCGCGGTTCGTGGATCGCGGACGTCGATCTGCCGCCCGCAGTCAGGAACGGCGCCGGGAGCAATCCGGCCCCGGTACCGGCGGTCCCGGGCCTCGATGCCGCCGGTTCGCTCAAGCGGTCGCTGGTGCATCCGGAACGGCAGCTGATCATCGAGGCCCTGGAACGCCACAACTGGCGGCGGGACGCCGCCGCACGGGCCCTCGGTATCAACCGCACCACGCTGTATAAGAAGCTCAAGCGGCTGGGGATGAACCTCGCCGAACTCCAGCCGACGCGGTAGGGCCCAGAGCCCCCCGCTTCAAAAAGCACCGGCTTTCGGTCATACTACTGGGCCCAGCCTCAAGAACTCAGGAGATTTTCCCCAGGATGTTCCGCAACCTCAGCACGTTTGGACTGCCCCTTTCCGGACGCCCCAGCGAACTCATCGAACTGGCCCTGTCGTTCGGCTTTGACGCCATGGAAATCGACCTCGTCGATTTCCAGCAGCAGGCGGAGGCGTTCGGGGTGCCACACGCGCGGCGGCTGATGGTGAGCGCGAGGCTCAAGTGCGGCGTGTTCCGGCTGCCCGTCTCGCTCGACGCCGATGATGCGACATTCCAGGCCGAACTGGCCGCGCTGCCGAAACGGCTCGAGTTCGCCCAGGCCACCGAGGCCACCCGTGCCGTCGCCACGGTTGCGGCCGCCTCCGACGAGCATTCGTTCAAGGACTTCTTCGAGCAGTATCGCACGCGGCTCGACACGATCGGTGGACTGCTCGATCCGCACGGCATTTCGCTCGGCCTGGCGATCACGCCCGAGGCCGAGGCCCGCGCGGAGAAGACGCACCAATTCATCCACACGTTCGAAGGACTGCTCGGCCTGCTGGCCGTGTCGCATCCCCGGATCGGCGCCGTGGTCGATGCCTGGGCCATGCACATCACCGGCGAGCCCCTCGAACTGATCGCCAAGGTGCCCAAGGGTCGGATCGTGGAAGTGCGGCTCTCCGACGCTCCTCGCGATGTCGCGGCTGGAGAACTCACCCACGGCCAGCGGCTGATGCCGGGGGAGACCGGTGTCATCAACTCTGCCGCAGTGCTCGCGCAGGTGAAGGCCGCCGGCTTCGACGGCCCGGTCACGCCGTGGGCCGATCGCTCCACGCTGGCTGGTCGCGGCCGGGAGCGGATCGTGAAGCTGGCCGGCGATCGTCTCGAGGCAGCGTGGCGCGAAGCCGGCCTGCCGATCGCGCCGCGGTGGTTCACGCCCGTGGCCAAGGACGCCTTCGGCCGCCCCATCAGTGAAGAGGTCTTCGTCGGCGCCGAGTAGGTGGCCTACGCCCCTTCGCGGATCCACGTCACCTTGGGCGAGCCTCCAGCGTCGGTGGCCGAGCCCTTGATGAATTCCGAGACGTACCGCAGCGTCTTGCCGGGGCGGTCGGGATCACGGAACGAGTCGCCCTTTTGCAGGATCGGCAACTGGTCGGGCATGCCGCCAAAGGCCCGCGTGCCGGCTGCCTGGCAGGGATACCACCAGCCCTGGCCGTCGGCATCGACGAGATAGAACTCCGGGTAGCAATGCCCCTCGACCCAGACGGTGCGGGCCGGAATGCCTTCGGCCCGCGCCATGGCGATGAACAGGCAGGTGAGTTCCTCGCAGTCGCCCCAGCCGTCGGCCAACGCCCGCGCAGCGCCCTTCAGGTCGCCGTTGCGATACTCGACCTTCTCGCGGACCGTGTCGTAAATCGCCTCGACTTTGTGCCAGCCCTCCAGGTCGGCGCCGGTCGCCTTCGCGAGCTTGAGGATCTTCGGGTGCCGGGTTTCGATGTAGGGGCTCGCCCCCAGGAACGCCCGCAACGCCCGGTCGGGCTTCTGCGGGATCGACAGCCGCGCGGGATCGGCGGGCGGAACGATCGAGGCCCGCTCGAGTGAGAAGGTGACGATGGCATGGGCATTGTCGCCGGCGGGCAAGTCGGGAATTTCCACGATCATCTGCTTCACGCCGCCGGGCAGGGTGCGGTAGCGGAGGCTGCGAACGTCGGGGGAGACGTCTTCCT
>JBILWX010000250.1:0-3275 GCA_044369655.1 Pirellulales bacterium | reverse complement strand
CCACCGTAGCATCATCCGCGCCACATGGACCTGCAACGGCTCTGCGACGAGAGTAGCCGGCTTGTCCCCGACTCGTTCGATCCAGCGAGCCAGCATGTCGCGGTCGACCACGAGTCCCTCCCCGACCTGTTCGACGAGCCAGTCCCAGGCGACGGTCGTCGTGTCCAACCAGGCACCCGGCGACGATGGGAGCGGCTGGCCGACCGGAGCCGGCGTGCCGGGCGGCGGCGGTTCCGTCACATACTGGATCATCGCCTCCTTCCAGGCCGCGACCTGTGGTTCGACAGACGAACCCATCTGCATGCGGGCTATGCGGCGGAGCCGCAACGACGGCAGTCGGTTGGTGTTGGTCACCTGAAAGGTCTCGAGCCGCAGTTCAAACCGCTCCACGAGCGTTTCAACGCGAATCAACTCGTCGGAAAATGCGACCCCGGCCGAGCGGAGTTGCTCGGCGAGCAGCAGATGCTGCAGATAGTTTTCCCAGAGATAGGGCCGCTCATGCGTGCCGACCGGCCGCAGCTTTTCCGCCGTCCGCCACCGCTCGTTCAACCACCAGTCCGCATCATCGACATCGGCTGACGAGCGGATGCTCGACGACGACACAACGGCGGAAGCGGGCTTGATTCCAAGGCCGAGCTGGTCGGCCGGCGTCCTCGAGACAACCCAGGCAACCTGCGGGTTGTCCGCAGCACGGCCATTGGCCGCAGCCGCCACGAGCAGGGGGGTTTGCCGTTCGCCGCAGTGCGCGAGCGACCACCGATCGACCTCCTGGGTCAGATAGGCCGCCAATTCCGACAGTTCGATCCTGCCATTGCCGTTCCCGAACGGGGCACTGTCAGCGGCGCCCCGGATTCCCATCGCGAAAAATCTGGCAAAGACCGTCTGCCCGTCGGCAGGATTGGCATTGGCCAATTGCCCTGCTCCAGCGGGCAGGAGCACCCACGTCCGGTCTGGCTTCGACTCGTTGAGCATCGACTCCACCGCCATCGAGAAACCGCCATCACCAACCCCGAGCGGCCAATTCAGCGAAGCCCGGCAACTGTCGAGCACCAGCACGATGCCTGTGCCTGGCTTGACCGCATTTCGCAGTTCCCCGAGGAGCCGGTCGACCCGGATGTAGTTGAGCGACTCGTCGGCGGCCGGCACATCGGCCACGATCGGTGGAATGAGGCAGGGAAGGCCGTCGCGGTCGACCGTGCCGGTCATCGCCAGATAGACGAAGATCATGTCGTTGCCAGGACCACCCGGCCGCGACTGGGCAGCGGCCGCCGCGAGAGCCTTGACGATCTCAACGCCATGGCCTGACTGAACATGATCGCTGGCGTCATGCCAGACGACCGAGGCGGGCCTGAAGACTCTGCCGCTGATCGACAGCCGCCGCAGG
The DNA here is from genome assembly GCA_044369655.1 of Pirellulales bacterium. Classification (GTDB taxonomy): domain Bacteria; phylum Planctomycetota; class Planctomycetia; order Pirellulales; family UBA1268; genus CAMCQY01. Next base: position 1,891 of record JBILWX010000250.1, on the reverse strand, counting down.
AGGTCTCGGTCTTCCTGAGACAATACCACGGGACTGAGCGGCGGCGTGTAGGTGGTGGCAAAGCCGACGATCAGCGGCGTGCGGTGTTTGATCGAAAACAGCACCCAGATCAGCGTCACCAGCAGTGCCAACGCTGCGAGCGTGAGCCCGATGCGACGGAAAAACAGCCAGTTCAACTGTTTTCGGGCGATCTGCGGGTTCGCCGAGCGGCGCCACGAAATTCGGCCCCATGACTGTGACGGCGTTTCGACGACAGTCCGCTTCGGCGATTGTCGAAAAGCACCCTTCCAAGAAGTGCCGACTTTCGGTGTTTCAGAGGGTTGCTTGTCTGCGTCCATGCACTGTGCGGCAGCGTTCGTGCTCCCGGCTACTCACGTGTCGAATCCGTTCACCAGACGCGCACCGCATCGGGCCGTCCCTTCCGTGAACGGCCGGGCGGGTATCACTCGGACGGCCACCATATTTGTAGCCATTTCCTTGGTTTTTGTGGATAACGCTTTGCGCGGCGGTCGCCCGGCGACGCCGTATCGTGTGCTGTCGGAATTCGTAGGCCAGCTCGAAAGCCGGACAGTGTGGCCGCAGCATGTCGGGCCATTGGCACGCTTGCGAGCAGGAAACCGAGAACGATCAGCAGGCATTCGCCGCCAGTGAATACTGTCGGACCACGCGACGACACTCCTGCGAGGGACGGGCTGGGCGGTGACCGTGTCTCCCGCGAGGCGTCGCTGGAGACGGCCGGTGCGGGCGACGGGGGCGGTACGGGCCGCTGCGGGGGTAGGAGCGGCCGTATGGATGGCTTCTTGAAAGGAGGGAAGGAAAATCGCTCTCCCATGGTCCCGCCCATCATGTTCGAGAACTCCGCCTGCACGTCCGACCGTTCGTGGGCCGCTAACCAACCCTCGGAGATCTGCACCGCGGTCAGCACCTCGGCGATGGGCGTCCAGGAAAGGATCGAGGGCTTCGGCCTGATGACTTGCGGCGGTACGGAGGCCACAGAGGGCCGCGGCGGCAGAGCAGCGACCGGTTGCAGCGACATCCCGGCCTGTTGACGGGGAAGCGAGGCCAGCCGGTCGGAAGGCCGTCGCAGAACGGATCGGAGGGTCTGGCTTTCCGGGATCACCATCGGGTCGCAGGGAGCAGGCGTAGGAATTTCCTCTGCCGCCGGCGGCTCCGGAGCTGTCGGGGGCGGTGCAGGTTCGGGCGCCAGCGTGGGTTCGGGGGCTGGCTGGTCGTACATGGGCATCGCCCGATCGGTCACAACACAGTGGCCTGGCTTCCCGGCGTTTCCCGGAAAGACGCCGGTGTACTCGGCAGTTTCACGCTCTTCCACCGGCGGCAGCTCCCGAATCCCAGAGGAGCCACCGTTCATGGGATCGCAGTTGCAGCCATTGCAGGCGTTGCACGCCTTGAGCGCCAGTTCGGCGACCTCGCGGACCCGGGAACTCGGCTCCAGGAAACAGCCCTTGTCGTCCCTGCCGTAGGCCAGCTCCATGAGTTTGGCCCGCATGTCGGGGCTGCAGCATGGCCCCCTGCCGTTTCCCTGTGGGCAGTCGGCTTTCGGATCGCAGGCGGGGTCTTGCTGCGGCTTGAACAGGTCCTTGAGTTTCTTGTGCTTGTGCTTGTGCTCCGGGGGAGGCGCCTTGCCGAGGAGAACGTCGATGCAATCGCAGAATTTCTTTTCGCACTTCTTCTTGGCATCGCACAGCGATTCGCTCAAGCCGAGTGCCTTCCGCGCGGCCTTCTTCTGCTCCGGCGACTGGCATTCTGCGGCCGTTGACAGCACGGCCTTGACCGCCTCGTACCGCACCGGTTCGTCCGGGTCGCTCATCGCCGCCAACAGCGCGGCGCCAACCTCGGGGTGTTCCGGGGAGCAGCCCATGCCGGCGAGATA
>JBILWX010000028.1:0-34848 GCA_044369655.1 Pirellulales bacterium | reverse complement strand
TCTGGTACTTCCGGCTATTCATGCGACGATTCGGGCCCTGTGCCCACACCGGCCGATTCGACCAGGCATAGACTTCTTTGAGGGGGCCGAGCACGCCCGAGCGGAGCTGCGCGATCGCCTCGCGGGAGGGATCGAGCGCCGTGCCCTGATTGCCCATCTGCGTGCAGACACCCTTGCCGGCCATCTCGGCGGCGACGTTGGCGATGAGTCGCGCCTCGTAGATCGTGCGGGTCAGCGGCTTTTGCGTGTAGCAACTGATTCCCATCCGCATCGCGTCGAGCGTTGCCGGTGCATGCATGTGGTCCGGCGTGCTGATGGTGACGATGTCGATGTTCTTGCCATGCTTGGCGAGCAGTTCGCGGTAGTCCGTGAACTGCTCCGCGGCCTTGAACTTTTCCGAATTCCCCTTCTTTTCCAGGGTGTTGCGGTCTACGTCGCAGATGGCGATCACGTTGCCGAAGAGCGCGGCGTTGTCGGAGTCGCTGCTACCCTTGCCGCCCACTCCGATGCAGGCGATGTTGAGCTGTTCACCCGCCGCCCGACTCCAGGCCTGGCGGCTGCCGGCGGCGACGAAATAACCGGCTCCGGCCATGGATGCGGTCTGGAGAAAACCACGACGGGTGGCGGCTGGCATGAGAGGCTCCTGTGCGTTTGGATCCGAGGATGAGGGCGGGCGTCCCGCCTCGAGCGGACTGGCTTCGTGTAATCCCACGAGCGATTATCGTAAACTGCCATGGCCGTGAGCGGTAGCCGTCAGCCGACCATGAGGGGGTCGTGGGCGGGCGGTGGAGTTGTCCCGATATGCCGTTTCTGCGGGCTGTTTGACTCCCCCCGCGGAGAGCGGTATCAAACGCTGTGGCCGGCCCCCGAACCACCTTCCCCCGCTCCCCCGTTTGCGGAGATTTTTGAACATGATCCTGGGAAAACTCTGGAAAGCGCTCGCGGCGCAGTTGAACAAGGTCGCCAACTACTTCTGGACGGCCGATCCGGTCGCCCAGCTGCAGTATGAGTATGACAAGGCGGTCGACCAGATGAAGGAAGGACGCGAAGGGCTCGAGCAGTATCGCGCCCTCGTCGAGCGGGTGTTGCGGCAGGTGAACGGCTGCCGCGAGCACGTCGCGTCGCTCGAGGCCCGGGTGAAGGCCTACCTGCAGGCGGGTGAGCGGGATACGGCGGCGAAGTTCGCCATCGAGCTCCAGAAGGCCAAGAAGGACCTCGCCGAGAACGAGGCCCAGCTCAAGCTCCACGAGAGCGCCTATGAAAACAACGTCACCAAGGTGAAGCACGCCACCAAGAAGCTGAGCGACCTGAAATACAAGATCCAGAAGTACGACGCCGACCTCAAGCTCTCGCGGGCCGAGGCCGAACTGGCCAAACTGGCCAACAGCTTCAACTTCGACATCACCACCGACTTCGGCCAGATCGAGGACGTGATCCAGGACAAGATCGGGCTGAACCGGGCCAAGGTCCGGGTGGCGGCCGATCTCTCCGGGGAAGGGCTCGACAAGATCAAGGCCGAGCAGGCGGTCGAGAAGAACATGGCCGACCAGGCGCTGCGGGAATTCGAGATCGAAATGGGCATGGTGACCCCCGAGACGGCCGGCGTGAAGGCCGACGACAAGGAACTGGGCACCGAGCGGACCAAGCAGACGCTGGGCTGAGCCTGAACCATCCAGGAGCCGCCGACCGTGACGAACGTCGCACCCACAGCAGAGCAGCCAAGCGTGTCTCCGGCGACGCGGGAGTCCGGCGCCCCGGCGGCCCCGCCGGCGTTGGGCACGGCCGCGGTTGGCGGACCCTCGGCGGCGCTGCCTGCGTGGTGCCCTCCGTGGGCGGAGCGGCTTGGCGACGCGTATCTCTCCGGCACGAGTTGCGTGTTCCTGCTTCACGGCAACGTCCGTGATCTCGTGCCGCTCGGCCCCCCCGACGCCCAGCCGGCGGCCGGCTGGGGCACCGCCCCCGATTTCCTGGCCCGCGAACTCTTCGGCCGCTGGGACATCGTGCTCGCCTACGACGTGGGAAAGGGGCTGCGGCCTCTTGCCGGCCCCGATGCCGGCCGGCTGCGGACGATGGCCCAGTGGCTCACCGAACGGCTGGGCAACGCCGCCAACTGGCCCCGTGATCCTGATCAGGCGATCGCCGCGATCGACGGCCTGCTCGAGCGCAACCTGATCGACCCGCCCGAGCAGCGAAAGCGGATCGCCGTCGTGCTCGACTACGGGCAGTATCTCGCTCCGGCCGGCGACGCGGCCTCGAGCGCGCGGGCCGGTGCCGGCCGCCTGGTGCGCATGCTCGGCTGGGCGACCAACCCGCTCCTGCGCCGCGTCAACGTGGCGATCGTGGTGCTCACCGACAGCCTGTCGGAAATGCATCCGCGGCTGGTGACGAATCCGGCCGTCACGACGATCAGCGTGCCCCTGCCCGATGCCGAGGAGCGGGAGCGGTTTGCGGTGTCGACGGCCGCCGCCGCGGGCGTGCCCGCGGCGCAGATGGACGCGGTGAAGCGGACGGCGGCCGTGGCGGGCGGCCTCACGCTCGAAAGCCTGCGGGCCGTGATCACGATGTCGGCGCGGGACGGCACGCCGCCCGACGGCCCGGAATTCGCCGCCAAGAAGAAGGACCTCATCGAGCGGTCGTGCCAGGGGCTCGTCGAGTTCATTCAGCCGCGGCTCACCCTCGATGCCGTCGCCGGCCACGCCGAGGCGAAGAACCGGCTCGAGACCGACGCCCGCGCGATCAAACGTGGTCAGTTCGAAAGCGCCCCGATGGGCTACCTCATCTGCGGGCCCGTCGGCACCGGCAAGAGTTTCATCGCCGAGTGCTACGCCGGCAGCGTCGGCATCCCCTGTGCCATGCTCAAGAACTTCCGCAGCAAGTACGTCGGTGAGACGGAGGGGAACCTCGAGCATGCCCTCGACGTGCTCCGCGGCCTGGGGCCGGTCGTGGTGGTCATCGACGAGGCTGACGCGGCGCTGGGCAACCGGTCGTCGGATGGCGATTCCGGCACGTCGGCCCGTGTCTTCTCCATGATCGCCAGGCAGATGGGCGACACCCGCTATCGCGGCAAGATCATCTGGATGCTGCTCACCAGCCGCCCCGACCTCCTGCCGATCGACCTGAAACGGCAGGGCCGCGCCGAGGTGCACATCCCGCTCTTCTATCCGCACGACCAGGCCGAAATGGACGCGATGTTCACCGCCATGGCCCGCAAGTGCCGCGTGAAGCTGGCGCCGGGGCTGCCCGGCCCGATCGATCTGTCGCTCGGTCTCTCCGGGGCGGATATCGAGAGCGTGGTGCTGGCCGCCAGACGCAAGGGGCTCGAGCGGGCGGCCGACGCGGGCCAGCCGAATCCCGACACGATCTCCCCGGAAGACCTGAAGGCGGCGCTCGACGACTTCATGCCCTCGGCGCAGGGGCTCGAGAAGGAGATGCAGGAGATCGCCGCGGTGCTCGAATGCACCGAGAAGCGGTTCCTGCCCGAACGCTGGAAGGAACAGGTGGGCAAGGCCGGTGGCCGTGCCCACCTCCAGGAGCGACTCGCGGCGATCCGCGAGGTGATCGGCTCATGACCACCCGCACGGAAAAAGGTGCCAGGCACCATTTTCCTGATTCCCCCACACCCTAGAGGAGATTCCCATCATGGCAAAGGCATCCGCAGGCAAGACTCCGTGGTTCGACGAGGCGAGCGAGGCTCCATTGCTCGCGGAATACGCCCGGAAGCTCGATTCGTTCCTCGATGTCGTCGCCGACGGCCGCGTCGATACGAAGGAAATCGAGGCACAGGAGCACCGCGTCGTCGCCCTCATGAAAGAGGTGGAGCCGCTCCTGTCGGCGGAGGCGCACGAGAAGGTCACCCGGCTGCTCTGCGAGGTGACGGCCTACGACCTCATGAACGCCTTCTACATGGCGGGCAAGTCGCGTCCGCAGACGAAGTTTCGCGGGTAGTTTTTCCGCGGCCAGAACGCGACCGTTCCGGACCAGTTTGTTTTCCACTCGAACACGAGGTTTCTCATGGCAAGCCAACCCAAGGCTCCGTTCTGGCTCGCGGTCTGGGCGGTGATTCTCGGACTCGTCGGTCTGGCGGCCTGGCGGGCCGGAATGCTCGATTCATTCGGCCTGGGACGGCCCGCCGGCGGGGGCGGCAACGCCGCGGCCCGGCAGGCGGGGCCTGGTGGTGCGGGCGGCATGGGCGGCGACTCAGGCGCCGGTGCAGCCGGTGGGGGCGGTGCCGAAGGCGTCCTCTTCGAGGCCGGCGATTCCGCGGCCCCGACCACGGTGAAGGAATACACCTTCAAGCCGGCTGAAAAACTGCCGCCCGTGAAGGGCACGAGTGCCTACAAGCCGCTCGAGAACGACACCGTCCGCTTTGCGCTCAACGTCTGGGCCGGCTGGAGTCCGATCATTCTCGCCAACAACGGCTTCAAGGCGGGCAAGGTCTGGCAGGCTCCGGGAGGAAAACCGTTCAAGATCGAGCTCGTGCTCATCGACAATCCGGTGACGATGCGGGATGCCTATGCCGCCGGCGAGGTGCACATCGGCTGGGCCACGCTCGACATGATCCCGTTGTTTTTGGAGGGGCTCGTCGACCGCACCGGCGCGCCGAAAGACTCGCGCGTGATGCCGCGGGTCTTCCAGCAGGTCGACTTCTCCAACGGCGGCGACGGCATCGTCGTCCGGGAGGGGATCAAGACCGTCCGCGATCTGGCCGGCAAAAAACTGGCGATGGCCCAGAACTCCCCGAGCCAGTTCTTCGCCCTCAACATGCTCGTGGCCGGCGGGCTGCAGCCGGGCGATGTCGAGATGGTCTACACCGAAGATGCGTTTCAAGCAGCCGCGGCCTTCAACGCCCAGAAGGATTTGGCCGGCTGCGTGTCATGGGCTCCCGACATCTACAACCTGGAGAAGGCCAAGGGCAACCGGATGCTCATCACCACCCAGACGGCCAACCGGCTGATCGCCGACGTCTGGTTCGCGCGGGCCGACTTCGCGAAGGATCATCCCGACAAGATCGAGGCGATCGTGCGGGGCATCTTCGACGCGATGGAACTGCTCAAGACCGAGTCGTCCCGGGCGAAGGCCGCCGAACTGATGTCGGCCGGCTACAACATCCCGGCCACCGACACGCTTTCCATGCTCGGCGACGCCCACAGCACGAATTGGGCGGAGAACTACCAGTTCTTCATCAATCGCAACAATCCGGCCAACTTCGAGCGGATCTGGAAGCAGGCCTACTATCTCTATCGCCGTGTCGGTGCGATCACCAATCCGCCCGTGCCGTTCGATCAGGTGATGGATTTTTCGGTCATCCAGAAACTGGGCTCGGAGGCGAAGTATGCGGAGACGAAGGACGAATACGCGAAGCCGCTGGCCCCGAAGACGCTCTCGCAGATCAGGGCCGAAAACGAGGAGATCCTCACCAACACGGTGGTGATCCACTTCTTCCCCAACAGCTGGGACCTCCGCAAACGGATCGTGCGGCGGATCGACGGCCGGGAGGTCGAGGAGCCGTATGACCCGACCGTCGATCTCGTGCTCGACGAGGTCGGCGCACTCGCCAAGCAGTTCGGCAACGCCCGGATCGTGATCGAAGGACACACCGATGGCTCGATGAAGGGGTCGGTGCCGGCGTCGATGGTGAAGGAGCTTTCCCGGGAGCGGGCCGGCGCCGTGAAGGCGTCGCTCGTGGAGAAGTTCGAGTTTGACCAGAACCGCTTCGCGGTCGACGGGGTCGGCTGGGACCGTCCCGCCGATCCGGAGCATCCCGACGACCACGCCAAGAACCGACGCGTCGAGATCAAGGTCTACTCGGCCGAAAAGGAATGACGAGCCAATGACCTCAGCAGCGGCCCCGGGTCCGGAGTCGACGGGATCGGCGGCTACGGGGCCTGCGCCTGCCGCCGCGGCTCTGCCTGCCCGCCCGTTGAGGGGCGAGGCGGCGACGATCACGGCGGTGCTCTGGGGCGTCACCTGCGTGGCCTGCGTGCTGGCGGCCTGGTTCATCGCCACGGCGGGCGAGGCGGAGCGTCGCTTCATCAGTCCCGCGATGCTGCCGAGCCCGGGGGAAACGCTCCGCGAACTGCCACGGGTGTTCGGCGAACGGAAACTCGTCGCCAACACGATCCGCACGCTCATGCGGGTCTGCCTCGGCTTCGGCCTGACCGCGGTGGTCGGCGTGCCGCTGGGGGTGCTGGCCGCCTGCTTTCCGGCGGTGCGTGCCTTCCTCGCCCCGCTGACCGTCTTCGGCCGCAACATCCCGGTGGCGGCGCTCATCCCGCTCACCTTCTTCCTGTTCGGCATCGGCGAATTCCAGAAGGTGATGTTTCTGTTCATCGCCAGCGTGGCCTTCGTGGTGAGCGACACGACCGCCGCCGTGCTCGAGGTACCGCAGCGGTATGTCGACACGGCGCTCACGCTCGGCGCGTCGCGGCTGCAGATCATCCTCAAGGTGCTCGTGCCGCTGGCGGCGCCGGCCATCTTCAACTCGCTGCGTCTGCTCTTCGGACTGGCCTTCGGCTACGTCATGCTGGCGGAGCTCGTGAAGTTCGGCAGCGACTCCGGCGGCCTCGGCGATCTCATCAACATGTCCCAGCGGCGGGGTGAGCGGGAGCCGATCCTGATCGTGCTCGTGATCATTCCGCTGGTGGCCTATGCGATCGACCGGGGGCTCTGGTGGCTGCAGTGCGATCTCTTTCCGCACCGGTATGGCGGGCGCGGCTGGCTGCCGCGGCTCTGCCGTGGCCTGCTGCACGGGTTTTCCAGCCCGGAGGAGAGGGCCGCATGAGCGAGAACATGCCGAGCGAGCGGCCCGCCGCCGTCGACTTCCGCGGCGTGACGAAGATCTACAACGCGGGCACGCCGCGGGAATACACGGCCGTCTCGGACGTGAGCTTCACGATCCCCGATCTGCCCGACCACGGCGAAATCTCGTCGTTTCTCGGCCCCAGCGGCTGCGGCAAGAGCACGGTGCTGCGGCTCGTGGCCGGCCTCGAGCCGCAGCATCCGCCCACGCGCGGCACCGTCACCGTGCTGGGCCACGAGGTCGTCGGGCCGGGGGCCGATCGTGGCATGGTGTTCCAGGATTACACGAGCTTCGACAACCGCACGGTGCTCGACAACGTCGCCTTCGGGCTCGAATGCCGGGGTGTCTCTCGGCGGCAGCGGGAGGTGGAAGGCCGCGAGTGGATCGAGCGCGTGGGGCTCGACCCCGTTCGCGATGCCAAAAAGTATCCGCATGAACTGTCGGGCGGGATGCGGCAGCGGGTGGCGATCGCCCGCACGCTCATCCTGCGGCCGCGGATCATCCTCATGGACGAGCCGTTCGGCGCCCTCGACCCCGCGACGCGGCTCGACATGCAGGATCTGCTCGTGAAGTTGTGGCGCGAGGTGCAGGCGACGGTCCTGTTCGTGACGCATTCGGTCGAGGAGGCGGTCTACCTCGGCGACCGTGTGTTCGTGATGGCCACGACGCCCGGGAGGATCGCGGGTGACTTCCGCATGCCGGCTGCGGCGGCGCCGGCCCGCGACACGCAGTCGGAGCCCTGGTTTCATGAACAGGTGCACAAACTGCAGGAGCAGATCGAGCAGATCGAGGCCGCCGCCCAACCTCCCGAAAAAGGTGCCAGCCACCAAATTCGGGCAAAATAGGACGGCGGGAATACCGCAGACATCCCAGATTTGGTGGCTGGCACCTTTATGAAGTATCTCCGCACGGCGTTCGCGACACGGTGGAACCTGCTCTTCTTCGGAGCGGGTGTGGCCGCGGCGTTCATCAGCGGGTTTCCGGGGGTCGTGTTGCCGCTCGTGGCCGCCGCGGAGATCTACTATCTGGCCAGCATGGTCACCAACGACCGCTTCCGCAGCGCCGTCGACGCGCAGGACGCCAAGGCCCGCCGGGCCGCGGAGGCGGCGGTGTCGCGCGAGTCGTACGAGCGGATCCGCCAGAAGCTGCCGCCGGCGCTGCTGGCCCGCTTCGACCGGCTCCGCGAGCACTGCCTCAAGCTCGTGGAACTGGGGGGCAGCATGCGGGGCCCTGACGCAGAGGGCCCCGACCGCGGGTCGCTCGAGTCGCTCGATCGGCTGCTGTGGGGCTACCTGCGGATGATCTGGGGAGCGGCGACGCTCTCCGAGTTTCTCGACCACACCGACGACGGCTCGATCAAGGCGCGGATCGCCGACCTCGAGAAGCGGCTGGCGAAGCTGTCGGCGGACGGTGGTTCGGGGCAGATGCGGGCGACGCTCGAGGATCATCTGAAGACCAGCCGTGAGCGGCTCGAGAACATCGACGACGCGAAGCGGAAGCTCGACGTGGTGGCCGCGGAGATCGAGCGGCTCGAGTCGAAGATCGCGGCGCTGGCCGAGGGGTCGGTGGCGAAGCGGGACGTGAGCGACATCGCGCAGCGGGTGGACGAGGTGGCCGAGGGGATGCGGCGGACCGACGAGACGATGCGTCAGCTGCAACTGCCACCGGAACTCGAGGACCTCGAGGATCCGCCCCAGCTCCTCCGTGAGGAGGCGTGACGTCGCCGTCCGCCGGTCTGGCGGTGAGGCAGGCAGGTCGTTCCATGCGGGCCGTAGTGCAGCGAGTTTCCGAGGCGAGCGTCACGATCGGCGGCGACACCGCCGGCCGGATCGGGCGCGGGCTGCTCGTGCTGGTGGGCGTCGAGGTGGGCGACGCGGTGGCCGACGCCGAGTGGCTGGCGGGCAAGATCGCGCAGCTGCGGATCTTCGGCGACGGCGACGGCAAGATGAATCTCGGCGTGCGGGAGATCGACGGCGGCGTGCTCGTCGTCAGCCAGTTCACGTTGCTGGCCGACCCGCGGAAGGGGAATCGCCCGAGCTTCGTACGGGCCGCGAGGCCGCCCGAGGCGGTGCCGCTTTACGAGCATTTTCTCGTGGCGATCGAGCGGGAGACCGGGCGGCCTCCGGCCCGCGGCGTGTTTGCCGCCGACATGCAGGTGCGGCTCGTGAACGACGGCCCGGTGACGATCGTGTGCGACTCGCGGCAGCGGGAGTGACTCGCGGCGGTTCGGGGCCGCCCATGCCCCGTCGCCGGACGTTCGCTGCGCCCATCCTGGGCTTCGCTCACTCGGATGTTGACTGCGCTTCGCCATCCTGGCTGCGCTTGTCACCATACGCCGGCTCTCGGGGCATGGGCAGCCCCTCACGGATTCCGCAAGACGCGTGGCGCCATCGCCGGAGGCCCGGGTCAGCACCAGCGGGCGGATGCCCGCCCAGCGGCGAGCTTTCGCCAGGCATCCGCCTGGCGAGGCGGTGTGCTGCTGCGGTTGGGCGTTGACGCTGCGGCCGCCAGGATGCCGGCCGCAGCGACCTGCGGTCGCCCAGCGAAAATGGCCCGGAGGGCCATGTTTCGCGTGTATTCAGTCGAGCCAGTCGCGTTCCTCGAGCCGCTCCGGCGTGTAGACGTCGGTGACGTAGCTGATGTCCTTGGAGATGAGCGACTCGACTTCGAGCTTGAAGCCGTTCTTCAGCATCGTCTCGATCTCCTTCTGCCAGCCCTTCTTTTCCGCGAACCACGGGTAGGCGGCGATCTGCTTCGCCCGCTTGACGTCGGTGTCGTTGAGGGCGATCTGCACGCTCTGGCTGAGCTTGCAGCGTTCGTAGTCGCGGGAGCGGATGCCGAGGAACTTGGCCTCGGGAATCGCCATCCGCTTCGATTCGTAGGCGAGGTTGATCGAGCCCTGCTTGAGCACGGAGTAGATGTAGTAGCCCCAGGGATCGTTGTCGAGCAGGCAGTAGACGGGGAGCTTGAGTTCGTGGTGGAGCCGGTAGAGCATCCGCCGCACGCCGCGGGGCGGTTGGCCGCCGCCGTGCGTGAGCAGGCAGTTGTGCTTCCGCCAGAACTTGTCCTCGTTGAACCGCCGCCAGACCGTGTCTTTCTCGACGTGCAGGATGAACTTCGCGTCGCACGACTTGAACTTGACGATGTCGGCCTCGACGATCGACGGGATGCTGTAGCCGCCGGAACCCATGCGGGAGCAGTCGATCTCGTCGCCGGAGTCGATGAGCGTGATCGGCCCCACCATGCCGCCGCGGTTGCTGGCGTAGACGTGGAGTTCCTCTCGCAGGCTCTCGAGCGTGACCTCCAGATCCTCGATGATCGGGTCGCACTCCTCCTGCGTGGCGAAGGTCTCCTCGCGGGTGCCCTCGATCGTGTGCTTGAGCAGGTAGTAGAGACCTCGGATGCTGGTGGTCTTCTGCTGCTCGATGAGCTGCTTGCAGCCGGTGGCTACGAGCAGGGTCTGCATGTAGCTCTTGGCTTGCGAGAGGTTGAAGAGCTGGCGGCGGTTGGTCTGGCCGCCCATCTCGATGATTTTCCGCGACTTGTTGAAGCGGACGTTCGAGAGGCTGCGGGTGGGGATCTCGAGGTGCGGGTCGCGGCGCTTCTCGGCGGCCGAGGCGACCTCGTCAGCCAGATCGACGATCAGGCCGCGGGTCTTCACGTCGACCGGAGGGAGCTTGAGCGAGGCAGAGCCGGCGGACTTCGGAGCGCGTTTCGTTTTTTGGGCCATGTGCGGTAGATTCTCCTCTGGCTGGCAGCGAGGAATCTTACCCTGTCGAAGCCCCGGCCGGAAAAAGGTCCCACGCGATGCCGAAATACCTGCTTTCCTACGTGCTCATGACCCTGTTGATCGGTCTCGGCACGTTCATCATCTGCCGCCCGAAGCCGCGTGTGAAAGCCAAGTAGATGCGAGTTGCGGCAACGGTTCGGGGCTGCCCATGCCCCGTCGCCGGACGTTCGCTACGGCATCCTGCCTTCGCTCACTCGATGCTGACTGCGCTTCGGCATCCTGCCTTCTCTTGTCAGCAACGCCGGCTCTCGGGACATGGGCAGCCCCTCACGGATGCATCCCGAGTCGCATAGAAGCCCGGAGCGGAAGCGATGGGACCTGCCTGAGTCACGCATCAGCGATGCGCCGGGAGGACCGGGTTCGTGCCAGCCGACGGAGGTCGGCCAAGCGACGGTCGGCAGGTGAATCACTCCCCCCGGCGCCAGGGCCGGAGGCCCGGGTAAGCACCAGCGGGCGGAGGCCCGCCAAGCGACGGTCGGCAGGATGCCGAGCCGTCGCGTGTCTTCAGCACCGCACGTCGTCGGCGCGGCCGACGGCGTTCATGCGGCGGACGAAGTGCGGCTCTTCGACCACGGCTTCCGGCTGGTGGGTGCGCCGAATGTCTTCCGTGTTCGTCTCGATCCGCGGAGCATGGAAGAACTCGGCGATGCGGCCGACCACCGTGCGCTGTTCCGCTTCCGTGAGCTCCGGGAAGATCGGCAGGGCCAGCGTCTCTTCGGCGGCCAACTCGGTCTGGGGCAGGTCGCCCTTCCGCCAGCCCAGATACTGGAAGCATTGCTGCAGATGGAGCGGGACGGGATAGTAGATCTCGGTGCCCACGCCGCTTTTTCCCAGGTGGGCCCGTAGGGCGTCACGCTGGCCGCCCGGGGCGCGGATCACGAACTGGTTCCAGACATGACGACCGCGGGTCTCGTCACCGGGCACGGCCACGTGATCGGCCAGTTTGTATTCGGCAAACAGCTTCTGGTAGCGGGCCGCATTGACCTGACGAGCGGAGGTCCAGGCGTCGAGGTGTGGCAGTTTCACGCGGAGCACCGCGGCCTGCAGCGAGTCGAGACGGCTGTTGATGCCCACCACCTGGTGGTAGTAGCGCGGCTCCATGCCGTGCACACGCAGGAGCTTCAGCTTCGCCGCGATGTCGTCTCGCGTGGTCGTGAGGAAGCCGCCGTCGCCGACGCCGCCGAGGTTTTTCGTGGGATAGAAGCTGAAACAGCCGACGTCGCCGAGCGCCCCGGAGCAGTGGCCGTGCCAGGTCGAGAGGATCGACTGGGCGGCATCCTCGACCACCGGCAGGCCGGCGGATTTCGCGATCGGCAGGATGGCGTCCATGTCGGCCGTGCGCCCGAAGAGATGGACGGGGATGATCGCCTTCGTGCGCTTGCTGATCTTCTTCTTCACGTCGGCAGGGTCGATCAGATAGGTGACCGGATCGATGTCGGCGAAGATCGGCACGGCGCCGAGCCGCGTGACGGCGCTGGCGGTGGCGAAGAAGGTGTAGCTGGGAAGGATCACCTCGTCGCCCGGCTTGATGTCGAACGCCATCAGCGCCAGGAGCAGGGCATCGCTCCCTGAGGCGCACGAGATCACGTGGGGCACGGCGAGCGACCGCGCGAGTTCGGCCTCGAGGTCATGAACGTCGGGGCCGAGCACGAATTTTCCGGAGTCGCAGACCCGGTCGAGCGCTCCCCGGATCTCGTCGCGAAGCACCGCATACTGCCGGTCCAGGGCCAGCAGAGGCACGGCGGGCAGAAAACTGCCGGTGCCGGTCTCGCGGGCGGGGGCGGCCTGGTCGCGGTGGCTGGTGGACGTGGACGGGGTGTGCGAGCGGGTCATGGTGTGCGGATCTCCTGGGCCGGCAGCGTGGACGCGTCTTGGCAGGCAGTCGATTCTGCTGCCGCACCACGCTCAAACGTCGAGATCGTCACAATTGCCACATCCACTAGAGTCAAAGTCATGCCAAAAAAACCGCTGGAATCCTGCCCGGGCAACTGCCCGACATCCGGCACCGGCCCGAGGGCGGGGAATAGAAAAACGCCCGAAGCGGCGTCAAGGGCAGGGACGTGGAGAACGGCCCTGGGGGGTTGGGAAGGTGGGGCTGTTTTTTGGCCGTCCGCAAAGTTTGACACCCACCCCGCATTCATCCTAGATTCCTGCGGTTGGCAATTCTCGTCGAGACACCCGTGCGTGCACGTGCGGGACGGCGAGGGGAATGTGGAGTTGCGTGGTCTGCGGATGCATTCAATGCAGAGGCGACCGCCGGTTGGATGGGATCCACGACGCTCATCGATTTGGGGCCGATCGCCCAACGCATCGGGTTGCCGGTAGCGGCGGTCGAGACGGCGGTGCGCCTGCTCGACGAGGGCAACACCGTTCCCTTCATCGTCCGCTACCGCCGCGATCAGACGGGCGGGCTCGATGAAGTAGGCGTCCGGCTGGTCGCCGAAAGCGTGGGGCGGGCCCGTCAACTGGCCGATCGGAAGCAGACCATCCTCCGCACGATTCAAGGGCAGGGGAAGCTGACCCCCGCCTTGGAGAGCCGGATCGCCGCCGCCTCGAGTTCCAAACAACTCGAGGATCTCTACCTGCCCTTCAAGCCTCGCAAGCTGTCACTCGCCGAGATCGCCCGGCAGCGACGGCTCGAACCGCTCGCCCGAGAGATTCTGGCGGCCGATCCCGCCGCCGCCGACCTCGACAAGCGGGCCGCCGATTTCCTCGACCCCGATGCCCAGGTCACGAGCGTGGCGGATGTGCTGCTCGGCGTCGGCCATATCATCGCCGACGATTTCAGCGAACACGCCGACGTACGGCAGCGTCTCCGCGGCATCCTGCATCGGCAGGCCCGCCTCACCAGCCAGCGGGTGGAGAGTCCGGGCAAGGCCCAGTCGAAAGACGAGAAGCATTTCCGCGATTTCTTCGACTACGCCGAGCACGTGCAGCGGGTGCCGCCGCACCGCGTGCTCGCGATCAACCGGGGCGAGCGGGCCAAGCTCCTGAAGGTGCGGATCGACGGCCCGATGGATGAGATGCAGGCGGCCGCCGAGGAGGTGCTGGTGCCCGCCGGCCATCCGCACGCCGAATTTCTCAAGGGCTGCGTCCGCGATGCGCTCTCACGGCTCGTGCAGCCGAGCCTCGAACGCGAACTCCGTCGGGAGATGACCGAATACTGCGAATCGCACGCCGTCGAGGTGTTCGCCCGGAACCTGCGCAACCTGCTCCTGCAGCCGCCGGTGGCCGGCCGCCGCGTGCTGGCGCTCGACCCCGGTTTCAAGAGCGGCTGCAAGGCCGTGGCCATCGACGAATGCGGCAACCCGCTGGAGCATGCGGTGCTCCACATCATCGGCAAGGCGGAAAAGCGAGCCGCCGCCGCGGACAAGATCGTCGAGATGGCGACGACACATGCCTGCTCGGTGGTGGCCATCGGCAACGGCACCGCCGGCCGGGAAACCGAGACGCTCGTCGCCGAATTGGTGACGGGCCGGTTGCAGGAACTCGATGTCGCCTACGTCGTCGTCAACGAGGCGGGGGCCAGCGTCTATTCGACGAGCAGCTATGCCCGCGAGGAACTGCCCGGGCACGAGGCCGCGGTCCGCGGGGCGATCTCGATCGGCCGCCGGCTGCAGGATCCGCTCTCGGAACTGGTGAAGATCGAACCCGCCAACATCGGCGTCGGCCTGTACCAGCACGACGTCAAGGCTCGACACCTGCACGCGTCGCTCGATGCCGTCGTGGAGAGTTGCGTGAACTACGTTGGGGTCGACGTGAACACGGCGAGCCCGGCGCTGCTGCGGTATGTGTCGGGGCTCAACCAGACCACGGCTCGCAATCTGCACGAATGGCGGGCCAAGAACGGTCCGTTCACTTCCCGCCGGCAGTTGCTCGAGGTGCCTGGCTTCGGTGAGTCGGCGTTCGTGCAGGCCGTCGGGTTTCTCAAGATCGCAGGCGGCGTCGAGCCGCTCGACTCCACCTGGATTCATCCGGAGAGCTACGAGGTGGCCACCAAGGTGCTCGAGCGACTGGGGGGATCGCGCGACGATCTCGCCGGCCGCCAGCAGGCGGATTCGCTCGCCGACCGGGCGGCATCCCTCGACCTCGACGCACTCTCCGCGGAGTTCGGCGTCGGTCGGCTGTTGCTGGCCGATATCGTCGATCAGTTGTCGCGGCCGGGCCGCGATCCCCGCGAGGACCTGCCGAAACCGTTCTTCAAAAAGGGCGTGCTGAAGCTCGAGGATCTGCAGCCCGGGATGGAACTGCTGGGATCGGTGCTCAACGTGGTGGACTTCGGTGCCTTCGTCGACATCGGTCTGCACGACAGCGGTCTGGTGCACATCAGCCATCTCTCCAACGACTACGTCCGGGATCCGCATGACGTGGTGAGCGTCGGCCAGGTGGTCCGCGTCTGGGTGCTCGAGATCGACAAGGGGCGGCGCCGCGTGGCGCTCACGATGATCCAGCCCGGCACGGCCCGGCAGCAGCAGGAGCGGCCGAACCGACGACAAGGTGGAAGGAGCCAGCCGGTCGATCAGGCTGCAGCCACCGCACAGCGGGATGGCCGGACCGGAAATCGTTCGCACAATCGTCCGGAAGGCCGGCCGCAGCGGCCGCCTGCCGCAGGGGGCGATGGAGCAGCTCCAGCGGCGGCCGCCCCGCGTTCCGATCGGCCGGCGGGAGGCGGTCGGCGAGGCCGCGGTCGTCCGCCGCAACGGGAGCAGGAGCCCAGGGTCTACGTGGCGAAGGCGGAGAAGGTGGCCAAGCCGCTGACGAAGGCGATGAAAGAGGGCAAGGAGCCGCTCAGAACCTTCGGCGACCTGAAACAGTTCCTCACGAGTCGCGAGGAACCGCCGGCGGCCGAGCCGGAAGCCGGCGGCGAAGCGTCGGAGTGACGCCGCGTGGGGCGGTACTTGTACCCGGAGTCACCCGGCTTCCGCCGAGGGCTTCTTGCCGACCATGCAAGCCCGGGCCGCGGTTCAACGTTCGCGGAACGTGATCCGGCCCTTGGTGAGGTCGTAGGGGGAGAGTTCGACCTTCACCTTGTCACCCGGCACGATACGGATGAAATTCTTCCGCATCTTGCCCGCGACGTGTGCATTGACGATGTGGCCACCGGTGATCTGCACGCGAAACCGCGTGTTGGCGAGGGCCTGGGTGACGACCCCCTCCACTTCAAGAGCCTGTTCTTTTTCCGCCATGAATAACCTTGGAGTAACCCTGCGTATCCTTCTGGCAAACCGTGCGCACACGGTTTCAAACCGCCTGCATGGCTGTAGATCGTAATCCCGGCTCCGGAAACAGTCCAGCCGCGGCCGGCATCGGGACTGCCGGAGACGTCAGGAATCGTCCCCAGCGGCCTGCGGGGCCGATCCCGACGCCTTCCAGCGCAGGTAGGCATCGAAGAAACCGTCGAGGTTGCCGTCGAGCACGCTTTGAAAATTGCCGACGTAATGCCCGGTCCGCTGGTCCTTGACCCGCTGGTCGGGATGAAGGAAGTAGTTGCGGATCTGCGATCCAAAGCCGGTCTTCGGCTGCTGCTTGTAGCGGGCCAGTTGGTCGGCCTCCCGCTTCTCCTCCTGCATGCGGGCGATTCGGGCCCGGAGCATCTTGATCGCCGTGGCACGGTTCTTGTGCTGGCTCCGCTCGCTTTGGCACTGCACCACGATGCCCGTGGGAAAGTGCGTCAGACGGATGGCGCTGGAGGTCTTGTTCACATGCTGCCCGCCGGCACCGCTGGCCCGGAAGACGTCTTCGCGGATGTCCTCGTCACGGATCTCCACCTCCGCGTCGTCGTCGGCGATCTCGGGGGAGACGTCGACCGCCGCGAAGCTCGTCTGCCGCTTGCCCTCGGAGTTGAACGGGCTGATCCGTACGAGCCGGTGGATGCCCATCTCCCCCTTGAGGTAGCCATATGCCCACGGTCCACGGATCGCCACCGTGGCGCTTTGAATGCCGGCCACGTCGTCGTCCTGACGGTCGAGCAGTTCGACCGTGTAGTCGTGCTTGCCGGCCCACGCCGAATACATGCGCAGCAGCATCTCCGCCCAGTCGTTGGCGTCGGTGCCGCCGTCCCGGGCGTGGATCGATACGAGCGCGTCGCTCGAGTCATGCGGGCCGGAGAGGAGCGAGGCGAGTTCGAGGCTGTCGACCAGCTTCTCGAGTCGGTCGGCCTCGAGCTTGAGCTCGGCTTCCAGCGAGATATCCTCGCGGGCCAACTCTTCCAGGGCCTCGAGATCGCGACCGACCGACAGCGCCTCCTCCAACGGCTTGAGCAGCGTGTTGAGGGTTTTCAGCTCGGCGACGGTGGCCTGCGCCTTGCCGGTGTTATTCCAGAAATCGGCCTGCCCCATCGCGTCTTCGAGCTTTGTCGCGGAGGCCTTGCGTCCCTCCCAGTCAAAGGGAGTCCCGCAGCTGGAGCAGTCGGGCCCGGATGGTTTCGGAACGGTTGAAAAGAGCTGTGTCCATGGAGTGCAGTCTACGCTTCCCGTCCCGCGACGAGAAGGAGACCCGCGCCGCGCAGCGTTGGCGGCGGTTCGGGGCTGCCCTTGCCCCGTCGCCGGACGGTCGCTTCGGACATCCTGTCCTTCGCTCACTCGATGCTGACTGCGCTCCGGCATCCTGCCTGCGCTGGTCAGCAACGCCGGCTCCCGGGGACATGGGCAGCCCCTCACGGATGATTCCGGGTCGCATAGAAGCCCGAAGCGCGAGCGAGGGAATCCGCGAGGTTTGCTATCGGCGGGGTTTTGTCGCGAGGGACGTGCCCGGCTGGTCGATGGCGATGCCCGCGAAGGCGGCGGCCAGCGGTGACCGTGCCGGAGGCTGTGGCGCCGGCGGCTTGGTGGCCGGCGTGGCCGGCTTCGGCGGCAGGCCGACATGCACATCCCGCACGTCCATGCCGCGGGTGATCGCGACCCGCCTGCTCTTTGGGCCATCTCCGTTCTGGCCGGATCCCGCGGGCGGCGTCACCACGACGCGGAAGCTCCCCAAGTCGATGCCCCGGAACGAATAGTCGCCCCGCGCGTCGGACCGCGTGGAGGCCACGGTTGCGCCGGCGGCGGTCACGAGCGTCACCGTTACACCCGCCACGCCCCCCTCCTTCGATTGCCGCACGCCGTCGCGGTTGCCGTCGGCGAAGACCGTGCCGCCGATCGACGTGCGGAAGAAGAAGACGTCGGGCTGCAGGTTCGTCAGCTGCGTGTTGCGGCGGATGATGTCGGTGAGCGAGGTCCGCTGCACCTCGCGCACAGCGTTGGCCGGCAACGCGTTCTGATACCAGTAGCGGTCGCCGTCGCGGAGCCGCGAGAACTGGTCGACGAGGATGCGGGTGAACGTCGCACCAAGGCTTGACCCGGGCAGGTGCCTCTCCGCGAGCCCTGCCACCCAGAGATCGAGCTTGTCGACGCTGCCGTAGGCCTGCTGCAGCGAGGCCTGCACGGCCGTGTCGGCGGTGATCTGGGCGAAGCTCGTCACCTTCGGCAGCCCATAGGCCACCCGGACGGTGTTGTAGTCGGCCAGGCCATGATCGCGTCCGCGCTGGATGTTGAGCGAGGCCAGGTCGAAGCCGCCCTGCCCAGGGGCACCAAACAGGAAATTCCGCACGTCATCGACCACCTTCGTGTCGATCTCCTGAGCCCGGTCGCTGGCGAGGTATTTGAGCAAGGGGTCGATGCCCACCTGCGACACCGATCGGGGGTCGAAGAACGCGTCTTTCAGACGCATCTCATCGCGGACCGGATTGCCGTCGTTGTCGAGTAACTGGATGTCCTCGCCGAGCATGCTGTGGCCCAGTCGGAACGCCGCCGTGGAAAACTCCGTGGCGATGCCGGGATTCACGTCGGCGCGGTAGCCGCGATAGTTCTGCAGCGCCGCTGCCGCCGGCGTGTTGGCCCCGAGGATCGCCGGCAGGAACTCCTGGTAGGTGATCTTCTGGAGTTCGGCGATCACGAACCGTCGCGCATGCTGGTAGAGCTGCTCGTCGGTCCACGCGGGGTTTTTCGCCGCCGCCTCGGCGGCGATCCGGTTGTGCTCGCGAACGAAGAGCGTCTGGAGGGCCATGAGTTCAGGATTTTCATTCGCCCGCACGTCGCCCGCGAGGAAGAGCTGGCTGTCGGCCACGACGCGGGCGTCGTTGGCGTTGGCCAAGCCCGACGTGTTGAAGGGCAGGAGGTTGCCGGCGCTCGTGCGAAGCCGGCCGCCCGTGAATTCGCGGAGCGCCGCCGACCGGGCGGCGTCGGAGCCGTAGACCTGCGATCCGTCGATGAAGGCCGTGATCGAGTTGACCTGCTGCCGCGGGTTTGTCGTGGAGGTGCCGGTGGCGAGGTCGTAGGCCGACCGCGACATCGAGATGGTCATCACGCCGGTGCCGCTGGGATCGAACGACGGGTCACCCGTCGGCACGGCGATCGGCAGCCGCTCGCGTGGCGTGGCCGTGTCGGTGAGGCCGAGATCGTGGTCGAGGAACTGCCCCCACGCATAGACGAATGCCGTGAAGTCGCGGTCGTTGGTCACGCCGCCTTCAGGGCTGGCCGCGAGCAGGTTGCTCACCAGGCGGGCACCCGGGCGATCCGCCCCGGAGGGGGTCGAGATGCCGTCGCCATAGGCGGCAGGCGAGAGCCGGAGGAGGTCCTGGCCGGTGCTGCCCCATGTGGGGTGGGCGACGTTGTTGCCCGTGCCGTCGATCGACTCGGTGGGCAGCAGGGGCGGCGTGACCGCCATCATCGATCGCGGTTCAAGCTGCTCGATCGCGGCAGGCGAACGGGGGTATTGCAGGCTCTTCAGCGAGCGGCTCATGGCAGACTCCTCCTGTCGCGAACATGCCCCGACCCACCTTCAACGGCCGGGTGAGGAGAATGTTTCGTGGGAGTCACGCCCGCGCAATCTGATTGCCGGGCAGCCGGCGGATCAGCCGCCGCATTTCGAGGACTCCGACCGTGGCGAGCACCTGGGAGGCGGCCAGGCCGCTCGAGTCGACGAGGTCATCGATGCTGACCGGCTTCGCGGCGCCGCCGGCCAGGGCATCGCAGGCGTCCAGCACCTGCCGTTCGATGTCGCCCAGGTGCAGTTCGGCGGCGCTTTTGACCGCCCGCCCGTCGGCCGTGGTGGCCGTTTCGAAGAGCGGCCCGAACTCCTCCAGGATGTCGTCCACGCTCGCGACGAGCTTCGCGCCGTCGCGGATCAGCGTGTGGCAACCACGCGACATCCGGCAGTCGATCGGCCCCGGCACCGCGAAGACCTCCCGGCCCTGCTCCGTCGCCAGCCGGGCCGTGATCAGGGCCCCCGAGCGGTCAGCGGCCTGCACGACCACGACGCCCAGCGATAGCCCCGACACGACACGATTTCGCTGGGGAAACGTGCCCACGTTGGGATCGGTCAGCGGCGGGAGTTCGCTGATCAGGGCTCCCGAGTCGATGACCTCGCGGGCCAGGTCGGCATGCTCCGGCGGATAGACGTTGAGCACGCCGCTGCCGAGCACGGCGATCGTCCGCCCGCCCGCCTTGATCGCGCCGCGATGGGCGGCGGCGTCGATGCCCCTCGCCAGGCCGCTGACGACCGTGTAGCCGGCGCGGGCGAGACTGGCGCCGAGCTGCTCGGCTACTTTCAGCCCGTAGGGCGTGGCATGGCGGGCGCCGACGATGGCAACCGAGAGCGCGTCCTGCGGCAGGATCGCGCCGCGGACGAAGAGCAGGCCCGGCGGATCGTCGATCCGCGACAGGAGCGAGGGATAGCCATCGCTGCCTTCGAGGAGGATGTCGACCGCCCGCTTTCTGCAGAGGGCGATCACCTCGTCGGCGATGGGAGCGTCGGCGAGCGTCGGGATGGCAGCGGCGAGCTTGGGGCCGATCCTGCCGACGGAGGCGATCTCGGCGGGACTGGCGGCGAACACTCCCGCGGGCGTGCCGAACCGGTCGAGCAGCAGCCGCCGCAGACGGGAGCCGATGCCCGGCACACAGGCGAGGCGGACGTGGCCGCGAAGGTCGTCGAGAGACAGGGGATGAGACGACATGGAGCGAGACACCCAGACCTCAGACGTGAACATTTGTCACGTTGTACCTGGTGTCTTCTGGTGCGTCAATCAACAGCGGGCCAGGCGGGCAGGCCGTTGCGAGCAACACACCCGCCGCGGCGGTCGGCGATCAGCCGGCCGCGCACTTGAGTTCGGCCAGATGCTGGGCCGTGCCCACGAGCCGATCCCAGTTCTTTTCCACATATTCCGGCGGCCCGCCGATCTGGGCCACGACCTGGGCCACCTCTTCGGTCGGCACCATCTCGATGGCGTCCCACGGGCAGACCTTGAGGTCGTAGGGATTCGATTTTTTGCCGGGAATGTGCACGCAGACCTCGCAGCCCACGCAGCGTTCGATGTCGATCTCGCACCAGCTCTGCAGGTTGTGGAACTGGTCGTATTGCTGCACTTTCACGATGCAGTCGACCGGACAGACCTCCAGGCACGATTCGCACCCGGTGCAGTTGTCGGCGTTGATGACCGCCAGTTCCTTGGGCAGCTTTTTGCGAGGACCTGCTTTTGCCATGGTAATTGGGATCGGCTGGAGGGACGGGTGGACTCAAACCCCGGTTTTTCCGGGTCGTCTGACCGTCATCATCGTAGCCGTCAGCGTCCAACCGTCCAAATCCGGCGGGGAATGCGGGCCAGACACGGGGCAAACATGGGTGACCGCACTCCCCGACCGGCGGATCGGTTTGATTTCAGATCCCTGTAACCGGCGCCGCTAGAATGCGGCGATCATGCAGCCGATCGTCCAAATTTCCCTGGATCTCACCGCCATCGACGAGGCCCTCGACACGGCAGCCCTCGCGCTGCGGGCTGGCGTCGACTGGCTCGAGGCGGGCACGCCCCTGATCCTCGCCGAGGGGCTCCACGGCGTGCGCGCCCTCCGTCGGGCGTTTCCGCAGGTGCCGATCGTGGCGGACCTCAAGACGATGGACGGCGGCTACCTCGAGGCCGAGATGATGGCCAAGGCTGGCGCCACCCACGTCGTGGTGATGGCACGGGCCCACGAGGAGACGATCAAATGCGTGGTGAAAGCGGCGGCTGACTTCGGCTGCAAGGTGATGGGCGACAACATGGTCTGCCTCGACATGGTGGCAGGTGCGAAGTGGCTGGAGGATCTCGGCTGCGACTACGTTGTCCATCACGTCGGCTACGATGAACGCCGTGGCATCGCGGCGGCCGGCCGGAGGATGCCCAGCCCGCTCGACCAGCTGCGGGAGGTGGTGCAGGCCGTGAGCGTGCCGGTGCAGGCGGTGGGCGGGCTCTCGCTCGAACAGGCGATTGCCTGTCCGGGGTACGGGGCCCCGCTCGTCGTGCTCGGGGCCCCGCTCACGATCGATGCCGATGCCTTCAAGACCGCCGACGGCGACCTCGAGAGTTCGCTGCGGATGATCTGCAAGGCCGTTCACGAACAGCACGTCAGAAAGTCATGAACAGAAAGTGATCTTCCCCGCATGAGAGCCGCCGCCGTCGTCAACTACGCCCCCGAGAAGGGCTCCGTCGAGATCCGCGAGATCGAACTGCCGTCGATCGGCCCCGACGACGTGCTGCTCGAGGTGGCCAACGTCGGCGTCTGCGGCAGCGACCTGCACCAGTGGACCGCCGACCACTCGTGGCCGGTCAACTATCCGGTCGTGCTGGGGCACGAATTCGGCGGCACGATCACCGCGGTCGGGGCGAACGTGCAGGGCTGGAAGGAGGGGGACCGCGTGGTCAGCGAGACCGCCGCGATCATCAGCCACGACAACCCGATGACCCGCCGCGGCCTCTACAACCTCGATCCGACACGGAAGGGTTTTGGGTATGGAGTCAATGGGGCGATGACCCGATTCGTGAAGGTGCCGTCGCGGATCCTGCATCGCGTGCCCGACCGGCTTCCGTTCGAACAGGCCTGTCTCACGGAACCCTGCTGTGTCGCCTACTCGGCCGTCGTGAAGAACGCGCGGATCGAGCCGGGCGACCGCGTGGTCGTGCTCGGGCCCGGCACGATCGGGATCCTCTGCGCCGCGATGGCCCGGCTCTGCGGCGCCGAGGTGGCGATCGTTGGCCTTCCGAACGATGCGCACCGGCTGGAGATCGCGAAGCGGTATGGCTGCGAGGTGATCGTCGGCGACGCCAAGCCCTGGGCCATCGAGCGGGACGGACTCGGCTGCGACGGTGTGGTCGATGCCGCCGGCGCGAGCGCCACGCTGAAGATCGCGCTCGACCTCGTTCGCCCCGCCGGCTGGATCAGCAAGGTTGGCTGGGGGCCGCAACCGCTGAACTTCTCGCTCGACCCGCTCGTTCAGAAAAACATCACGTTGCAGGGGAGCTTCAGCCACAACTGGCCGATCTGGGAACGGGTGATTTCGCTCCTCGCGAGCGGCGCGCTCGATGTCCGCCCCATCATCGGCGGCGTCTGGCCGATCGAGCAATGGCACGAGGCGTTCGAGCAGATGCACTCGGGAGCCGTCGTGAAGAGCGTGCTCGCACCGGCACGGGGATGACCCTGCACGCAGGTTCCGGTCCAGGTTTCAGAGGGGACGGCAGTTGCCACCACCAGCCATGTCAGCCACCGCCAGCATGAGACTCTCCGGCAAGGTCGTGATCATCACCGGCAGCGCCACCGGGATCGGGCGGGCGATCGCCGTGCGCTGCGCGGCGGAAGGGGCCCGCGTGGTCGTGCACGGCCTCGAAGCTGACCTCGTGGCCGCCGTGGTGGCCGATCTCAACGCCGGTGGCAGTGGCGCGGCGGTCGGCCACGTGGAGGACCTCACCTCCGAGGGCTGCCCGGAGCGTCTCGTCTCTGTCGCCGTCGCGTCGTTCGGTCGGCTCGATGCCGTCGTGAATAACGCGGCGATCATCACCACGGGCGACATCCGTTCGACCGATGCGGCCTCGTTCAATCGCACGCTGGCCGTCAACACGCTTGCGCCGCTGCGGCTGATCCAGGCGGCCCTGCCGCACCTCGCCGCCACGCGGGGCAGCGTGCTCAACATCGGCAGCGTCAACGCCTACTGCGGCGAGTCGATCCTGCTGCCCTACAGCATCTCCAAGGGGGCGCTCATGACGCTCACGCGGAACCTCGGTGACGTGCTCTTTCGCGAGGAGGGCGTTCGCGTCAACCAGATCAACCCCGGCTGGGTGCTCACCGAAAACGAGATCCTCCGCAAGCGGAGCCACGGGCTCGCCGACGACTGGCCCTCCCATCTGCCCAGGGAGTTCTGCCCGGCCGGGCGGCTGATCAGGCCGGAGGAGATCGCCGCCGCGGCGGTCTATTGGCTCGCCGACGAGTGCGGCCCGATGAGCGGCCAGGTCGTCGATCTCGAGCAGCATCCCTTCATCGGCCGCAATCCGCCCAAGACGATCGCCACCGTGCCGCCGCCACCCGCATCATGACCGCTCCCTCTTCTTTGTCGTCTGTGACGTCGCCGTCCGCCCGGCCCCGACTGGCCGCGTTTCCGAAGGCATTCATGCAGCCGCTCTGCAAGGACGGTGGCATGAGCGTGTCGGACTGGATCGCGCTTGCCGCGCCGCTCGGCGTGGAGGGGCTCGAGTGGTACGCGGGTTTCCTCGAGATGGCCGACGAGGCCAACTGGTCGCGGTTTCGCCGCGAGGTGGAAGCGCACGGCATGACGATCCCGATGATGTGCTGCTCGCCCGACTTCACCCATCCCGACGCGGCCTTTCGGGTCCGGGAGATCGCCAAGCAGAAGCGGTGGATCGACATGACGCACGCGCTCGGGGGCTCCTACTGCCGGGTGCTCTCCGGGCAGCGGCGGCCGGAGCTCACGATCGACGAGGGCGTGCGGTTCGCGGCTGAGTCGATCACCGCCTGCCTCCCCTACGCGGCCGACCGCGGGATCACGCTGATCATCGAAAACCACTACAAGGACGATTTCTGGGAGTATCCGGAGTTTGCCCAGAAGATGGATGTCTTCTGCCGGCTCGTCGATGCGATTCACGACCCGCACTTCGGCGTGAACTATGATCCGAGCAACACGTTCCTCGCGGGGGAGGATCCGCTGGAGCTGTTGCGGCGGGTGTCGCACCGCGTGGTGACCATGCACGCCAGCGACCGGTCGCTCGTCGAGGGAACGCTCGAAGACCTGCGGCGGGAGGAAGGTGGAGCGGTGGGCTACGCCAAGCGGCTCAGGCATGGCGAGATCGGCAAGGGGCTCAACGACTACGACGCGATCTTCACGGAGCTCGCGGGCAAGGGCTTCCGCGGCTGGATCAGCATCGAGGACGGAGTCGAGGGGATGGACCAGCTCGCCCGCAGCGTCGCCTTCCTCAAACGGAAGATCGCCGCGCATTGGCCTGATTGATGGAGGCTGCCCAGTGATGCACCCGTTACCGACCTCTCCGATCGTGGTCGGGCTTGGCGAAACGCTCTGGGACGTCTTCCCCGACGGCGCCGTCTGGGGCGGGGCGCCGGGCAACGTGGCCTGCCATGCCGCCGGACTCGGGGCGAAGAGCTTCATGGTGAGCGGCGTGGGCTGCGACGAACTGGGCGAGCGAGGGATCGCGGCGCTCGAGTCGCATGGGGTCGATTGCCGCCACGTGCAACGCGACCCGCGGCATCCCACCGGCACGGTCACGGTGTCGCTCGGTCCCGCCGGCGACGCGAGCTATGTCTTCGCCTCCGACACGGCCTGGGACCACCTCGACTGGGAGCCGTCGCTCGGGGAACTGGCCGCCAGGGCCGACGCCGTCTGCTTCGGCACGCTCGGCCAGCGGGCGGAGGAATCGCGGCGGATGATCCGCCTGTTTCTCGAGGCGGCAGGACGGGCCGTCCGCGTGTTCGACGTCAACCTGCGGCAGCACTTCTACTCACCGGACTTGATCCGCGAGTCGCTCGCTCTGGCCAACGTGCTCAAACTCAACGACGACGAACTGCCGGTCGTGGCCGCGGCCTGCGGCGTGTCGTCCGACGATCCGGTGGCGGCGGTCCGTCAGCTCGCCGAGCGGCATGGCCTGCGGCTGGCGGCGCTCACCCGCGGGGCGGCGGGGTCGCTGCTCGTGGCCGACGGCGTGGTGTCGACCCGGCCGGCGGAGGCCCGCACGATCGTCGACACGGTTGGGGCGGGCGACGCCTTCACCGCCGCGGTCGTGATGGGGCTGCTCGGTGGCCGGCCGCTGGAGGCGATCCACGACCATGCCGCGCGGCTGGCGGCCTTCGTCTGCGGCCACCGCGGCGCGACGCCGCAGATCCCGGATGAACTGCGGTCGTGAGCCGGGGATAGGGGGCTGTGACGGGGAATCCCGTCGCTCCCGTCCCCATGAATCGCGCTATTCGGCGGCGAGGCCCGTGCGGGCGTTGAAGATCCGCGTCTGGCCGGCGGAGATGCGGGTGATCGCCTGCCACCGGGCGGCCGTCGGGCTCTCGGGCCGCGGGCCGAAATAGGTCTCGCCGCGGCGGACCCGGCCGTGGTGGTCGGCGATCTCGTCGGGCGTGAGGGCGAAGTCGTAGAGCGCCACTTCGTCGATGACGCCGTGGAAAGGCTCGCGATGGACGTGGTTGCCGATTTCCGGCACCGCGGGGCCGCCGCTCAGGATCAGCGTTCCCACCGGGTAACAATGCTCGAAACAGATCCGGCCGTCGATGGAGATCGCCTTGCGTCCGGTGAAGCTGTCGTAGGTGGCAACGACGTGATGTGGCCTGCCGTCGGTGAGATCGGCCACGGTCGGCCGGCCATCGCGGCCGTCGAGCGGCATGTCGAGTTCCTTGTAATCGCGGCCCGCCAGATGGAGCCCGAAGGAGAGGCAGGGGCCGGAGGTGACCGCCGGTTCGGACAGGCGCGCGTGGCTGGTGCCGTCATTCTGGAAACTCAGCAGCACGCGGCAGTTGCCGTCCTCCTTACGGTAGATCTCGTCGTAGTCCCGGAACGCTGCCGTCCAGTTCGAGATGATCAGGGCCTCGATGGTGATCCCCTCGGCAGCGGAGAGCGTGCCGAGGCCCACCTTCTCGCCGGTGCCGCCCTGCACGCTGGCGAAGGCCATAGCGGAGTTGTCGAAGCTGACGGCCCCCGGGCCGATGATGCCATCGCACCGGCGGATCGCCACGCCAAGTTCGGCCGGGAGGCCCTGCATGGAGTCGATCGTGAGCGGCTGCGTGGTGTCGTGGTCGTCGAACGGCCAGTAGCAGACCGGCAGCCGCACGCGGGACTGCACCTCGACATCGCCTTCGAGCACGGTCACCGCCACCCGATCGTCGTCGATCTGGCTGACGCGAAAGTCTGTGCCGAGGTCCACGATGCGAAGATTCGAGGTCACCACGGAGAATGGCTTGGTGGGATCCTCGACCCGGGCCCGCACGCTGCCGCTGTAGAGGGCCCCTGAGTCGCCGCTGGCGAATCCAAACCGCGATGGTCCCTCCAACCGTACGTCGGCACCGTCGGCCGACGTCAGCCGCATGCCCGACGCATTGGACTCGAGCGTGGTGGGTGTGATTTCCCGGGCGGTCGCCGCCGGAGTCTCGGCCGCGTTGGCCTGTGAACCATCGTCATGCAGCACGGCCACGGTGGTGATCGGCAATTGACGGTTGTCGTAAGGCTCAACGCTCTGCTCGGCGTGGACGGCCGCGGGTCGTGCGGCGAGATCATTCTCGCGTCGCGGCGCGGCCGGCTCCGTCACGATCAGCAGCAGACAGGCGGCCAAAAGCAGGCCGGCGGCGAGGGCGGCCGCGCTCGGCAGCGACCGCTTGCGGACGGGCTCGTTGTCCGCAGCCGCAGGTGGCTGTGCTTTTTTCTGCTCATACCCAAGCGCCACGGGCGTCGCGGCCAATTGGGCATGGAGCAACGAACGGTCGAGGAATTCCTGACGTGCCGCTGGATCGGTGGTGAGCAGCAATTCCAGTTCCGCGGTCTCCGCCGAGGTGAGCGTGCCGTTGAGATAGTCGTCCGTGAGCGACAGAAGTCGCTCGCGGGTGTCGTCGTGCCGGTTGGGGCTGGGTGTCGTCATGGCGATGGCTCCGGGGCGAGGCCCTCCGCGGCGAGCCGGCGCTCCACGCATTCGAGCAGGTTCTTTCGCATCACCTTCAGCGCCTTGTAGACGGCGTGGACGGTGCGATCCCACGAGGCGGCGATCGTGTCGGCCGATTTGTTTTCGCCGTAGAACATCCGGACTAAATCCCGCTGCCGCGGCGGCAAGCCCTCCACGCAGGCGTCGAGGGCCCGCTGCCGGTCGGTGGTCGTGGAGTCGCGGCCCAGCGCATCTTCTGCAAGCGTTGCGATCAGGGACTCACTGAAAACATGCCGATCGCGCCGCTTTGTGCGCCAGAACATCAGCACTTGATGCCGTGCGACCCCGAGCGCCCAGGGCAGGAAGTCTTTGCCTTTGTCGAAGGTCTCGAAGCTCCGCCAGAGGACAAGGCTCGTCGCTTGGAAGACGTCGTCAGAGTGGGCGGCGTCGGGAACGAGCGAGCGGATGTAGGCCTGCACGCGTGCCTGGTTTCGGGAGAAGAGCCCGAGGAATTCCTCGTAGGCATCCGTTCGGTCGCCATCGCGGCGGGTGGAGCGATCGGGCGGCATGGGGCTGCTTTGGCGGGAGGGCAGGCCTCGGGGCTGAGACGGAGCCGCAAGAAGCCGACAGTCCTCTGCGATACATTGTGCGGCATGAGGCGTTTTTGGTACCGCCCCGGTCGTGTGCTTGACTCGCGCAAGGGCTGGAAATATTGTTGGCAACATGAAGACAACAATCGATGTTGCCGATGCCCTGCTTGAGGAGGCAAGGCAGATCGCCGCCCGCGATCACACGACGCTCCGCGAACTCGTGCAGGAGGGGCTTCGGAAGGTGATCGATGAGCGGCGGCCAGCCCAGAAGCCGTTCCGCCTGCGGCCGATCAAGCCGGGTGGTGGCGGTTTCCAGCCTGAATTTGCCGATGGCGACTGGCAGCGGATCCGTGACGAAATATATCGAGGCCGGGGGACGTGATCGCCATCGACACGAACATCCTCGTCGCCGCCCTGCGGTCCGAATATGAGCATCACGAGCGGGCGGCTGCCCGGGTTCGTGAACTCGCCGAGGGCAACTCGCCGTGGGCCCTGCCGTGGCCCTGCGTCCACGAACTCTTGGCAGTGGTGACCAACCCGCGAATCTTCCGCGAGCCGCTGTCGCCGCAGCATGCAGCCGACGCGGTCGATGCGCTGCTTGAATCGCCCACCGCCCGACTGATCGCCGAGGGGCCGGGATACTGGCCGATCCTGCGGCAACTTGTGACGGAGACCAAGGTCGCCGGGCCGAGGATTCACGACGCCCGGATCGCCGCGGTCTGCCTCGCTCACGGCGTGACGGAGCTCTGGACGGCTGACCGCGATTTCAGCAGGTTCTCAACGCTTCGCACCCGTAACCCGTGCGTGGCGTGATTGAAAAAAGGTGTCGGGAGTCATTTCTGCGAAGCACCGTGCCCAGCGAAGCCGGGAAGAGAGTCCAGACATCTTTTTCCATGCCAATGCCTCCTCCGTCGGCACGATCTTGTCTGCCTCGGGTGGCAGTGCAATCAGACGACTGTGCTATGCTCACGCCATGAAATCCATCTCACTTCTCCTGGTCTGGTTGCTTGCTCCGCTGGCATTGCTCCCGGCCGCCGTGGCCGCCGCCCCATCCGACGGGCCGCCTCCCCCACCCGGAAAAAAAGTCTTCGCCCACTACATGGTGTGCTGCCCAACCGCGGGCGCATCAGCGACGCTCGACGACTACAAGCGCGAAATCCAGGAAGCCCAGAAGCGAGGTGTCGATGGCTTTGCGCTCAACTGCGGCAACTGGAAGAAACGCGAGCCGCACTACCATGCCCGCACCCTGCTGATCTACGAGGCGGCGAAGCAACTTGGCACCGGCTTTCAGCTGTTCGTCTCGCTCGACGGCGAGGCCCTGGCTGAACTGCACGACGTCGTCCGCACGCTGAAGGACCACCCCAACCAGTTTCGTCACGACGGCAGGCCGGTCCTGTCCACCTTCGGGGGCCAGGGCGGCGACGATCATGCGGGAGGCAGGCGTCTCATTCGCGAAGCACATGACGAGGGGGCTTTTTTCGTTCCCTTCTACTATCCCACTCCCAACATCACCGAGCTGCCGACCGAGGCTCATGTCACGCAGTTGGTCCGCGACTTCTCGGACGTGGACGGCTATTTCTTCTTCGGCGGCGCGGGCACCGGCGGACAGATTGCACGGTGCAATGCGATGCACGCCGCGGCCTGGCGGGGGCTTGGAAAGGTCTTCATGGCCGGGATCACGCCCTACTACCGCGGCAGTCGCGGCAATTTTCGCTGTTTCGAGACACGCGGTTTCGAGGGCATGGCGCAAGAATGGGAGGGGGCCATCCGCAGCGACGCGACCTGGGTGGAACTGGTGACGTGGAACGATTGGGGCGAGTCGACCTATCTCGCGCCGTTTGGTCAGCCATCCGGGACGTCGCTCTGGGGCGGTCATTTCGGCGGGAAGATGCTCTCGCACGTCGCCTATCTCGATGCCAGCCGCTACTACATCGAGTGGTTCAAGACAGGCAAGCGACCGGCGATCTCCGAGGACGAACTCTTTTACTTTTATCGACTCCATCCCGCGTCCCTGCCAATCACGGTCAACCCGGCCGATGAAGCCGGAGGGCATGGCCGCCCGGTGGGCGCGGACGCACTCCTCGACCATCTCTTCGTCACGGTCTTCTTGACCGCGCCCGCCCAACTCTCGCTGCACAGCGGGTCCAGTTCGAAGGTCTTCGATCTGCCGGCCGGCGTGCATCACGTCTCGATGCCGTTCGAATCCGGGATCCAGCGGTTCGTATTGCAGCGCGGCGGCAAGCCCGTCTTCGACAAAACTGGCGAGCACGAAATCAGCCGCACGGACGGCGCGAGCCGGTGCAACGTCTTTTCGGGCAGCGCCGGGTGACCCCAAAAAGGTGACCGTGCCCCGTTTTCCAGGGAAAGTGCCAAAATCGCGACCGGCGGCACACACTTTCCCGGAGGACCGTCGATGGCTGTTCCACAACGATCGCTGGTGTTGGTCTGCCTGCTGGGAGCGGGGCTCGCTGCCGGGGTTGGGCCACATGCCGCGGCCGACGAGACGCAGGACCCGCACGCACCCGCCCGGGCAATCCTCACGGCCCGCTGCGTCGAATGCCACGGTGCCGACGCGCAGGAATCGAACCTGCGGCTCGACTCGCGGGCCGCCATGCTCAAGGGGGGCGACTTTGGCCCGGCGGCCGTTGCAGGGAAGGGGACTCAGAGCGAACTCGTTCGGCGGATCACCACGACGAACCCCGAGCAGATGATGCCCCCCGATGGCGACCGACTCGCCAAGGACGAGATCGCCGCGATCACCGCCTGGATCGATGCCGGCGCACCCTGGCCCGGGTCCGACGACGCGCCGGCCGACGCCGTCCGCGATCCCCGGCTCGACCACTGGGCCTGGCAGCCGGTCGCGAAGCCGACCGTGCCCGATCGTGTCGCCGCGTTTGCAGCGCTCGCCGGCGTGGAGGCCGAACGCAATGCCATCGACTTCTTCGTCCGCGCGACGCTCGCCGAAAAGTCGCTCACGCCATCGGTCATGGCCGACCGCCACACGCTCATCCGCCGGCTCGCGTTCGACCTGACAGGCCTGCCGCCGACGCCGGAAGAGATCGACGCCTTCGTCGCCGACGCCGATCCGACGGCGTATGAAAAACTCGTCGACCGCCTGCTCGCCTCGCCCCGCTACGGCGAACGCTGGGCCCGGCACTGGCTCGACGTCGTCCACTACGGTGACACCCACGGCTACGACAAGGACAAGCCCCGCCCGAATGCCTGGCCTTATCGGGACTACGTCATCCGCTCGCTCAACGCCGACAAGCCCTACGCCCGGTTCATCGAGGAGCAGATCGCCGGCGACGTGCTCTTCCCCGACACGATCGACGGCCAGGAGGCGATCGGCTTCATCGCTGCCGGACCGTGGGACCTGATCGGCCACCGCGAGGTGCCCGAGACGAAGACCGACGGCAAGATCGCCCGCCACCTCGACCGCGACGACATGGTGGCCAACACGATCGGCACGTTCACGAGTGTGACGATCCATTGCGCCCAGTGCCACAACCATAAGTTCGATCCCATCACGCAGGACGACTACTACTCGCTCCAGGCCGTCTTCGCCGCGATCGACCGCGACGACCGGAAATATTCGACCGATCCCGAGCTGATGCGGCAGCATGCGGCCCTCGACGCCCAGAAACAGTCGCTCGAGGCCCGCCGGAAGGAGATCGAGGCGGAGATCGCGAAGGCGGCGGGACCACGGCTGGCCGAACTCGACAAGCTGATCAAGGAGACGCCCAAGCTCACCGACGGCAACCCCGGCCCGGCCTATGGCTACCACAGCGGGATCGCTCCGACCGCTGACGCAGTGAAGTGGGTGCAGGTCGATCTCGGCCGCGAGCTTCCCATCAAGGAGGTCGTGCTCCATCCCTGTTTCGACAATTTTAACGGGATCGGTGCCGGCTTCGGGTTTCCGCTGCGGTATCGCGTGGAGGTGGCCAGTGCCCCGGAGTTTCGCGAGGGCGTGACGACGGTTGCCGCGTTCGTCGACGCCGACCTAGCCAACCCCGGCACGAAGCCTCAGTCGCACTCGGCCGGGGGCGTCGGCCGGTATGTCCGTGTCACGGCCATGACGCTCGCCCCGCGGTCAAACGATTTTATTTTTGCATTGGCCGAACTGAAGGTGGTCGGCACCGACGGCGGGAATCTCGCTGCGAAGGCCGCGGTGACCTCGCTCGACTCGATCGAGGGGCCGCCCCGCTGGTCGCGGCAGAATCTGGTCGATGGCGAGAGCCCGGCCGAGTTCGTCGACAAGTCGAAGCCGCTCCGCGAGGAGCGAGAGGCACTCGTGGCGAAGACCGTCGATCCGAAGCTGACCGCCGAACTCGAGGACGTGAAGCAGAAGGTGGCCGCCACCGATGCCGAGCAGAAGACGCTGCGGCCGCTCGCCACCATCTATGCGGCCACGACCACCGCGAGGCAGGGCAAGCCGCGGACCATCCACGTGCTCTCCCGCGGCAGCGTGCTTGCGCCCACGCACGAGGCACGGCCCGGTGCGCTCACCGCAATCGAAAAGCTGCCGAGCCGGTTCGACCTGTCGCCCGAGCATGCCGAGGGGGATCGCCGCGTAGCGCTGGTCCGCTGGATTGCGAGCCCCGCCAACCCGCTCACCTGGCGAAGCATCGTCAATCGGGTCTGGCAGTATCACTTCGGCCGGGGCATCGTTGCGACGGCGAGCGACTTCGGCCGCATGGGGGCCGAGCCGACGCATCCACGCCTGCTCGACTGGCTGGCGGCGGAGTTCCGCGACAGCGGCGGCTCACTCAAGAGCCTCCATAGGCTGATCGTTACGAGTGCCGCCTACAGGCAGGCGAGCGCGGCGAGGGACGACTGTGCTGCGATCGACGTCGACAACCACTATCTCTGGCGGCAGAGCCGCCGGAAGCTCGAGGCGGAGGCGATCCGCGACGCCGTGCTTGCCGCCGCCGGCACGCTCGACCTCACGATGGGCGGCCCGGGCTGGCAGGATTTCAGGATCGAGCATCCACAGCACTCGCCCCACTACCGCTACGACCTCGCCGATCCCGAGGACAAAAAAACCTGGCGGCGGGGAGTCTACCGATTCATCGTTCGCAGTCAGACGCAGCCCTTCATGACCTGCCTCGACTGTGCCGATCCCTCGATGCGGGTCGAGAAGCGGAACGAGAGCATCTCCGCGCTCCAGGCCCTCGCGCTCTTGAACAACGGCTTCATGGTGGTGCAGGCACGGCAGTTGGCCGACCGCGTGGTGCGGGAGGCAGGCGATGATCCCGCAGCGCAGGTGAAGCGGGCCTTCGAACTGTCCCTCGGCCGCGATCCCGAGGCCGAGGAGGCCGCCGCCCTGCTCGAGGTGGCGAAGGCCCATGGCCTCGCCAACGTCTGCCGCGCGATCCTGAACCTCAATGAATTCGCCTTCGTGGATTGAGGACGCCATCATGGAAAACCTATTTACGGGAGGCGAGGGGGTCGGCGAACGCTCGAGGAGCATTGGGCCGCCGCGGCCCACGCGACGAGCCCCTCCGCCGTTCCAGCGGCGGACGAAGAACTTTTGCCACCCCCGAGCCGGCTTGGGTGAGTTGATGTCGCGCCGGCAGCTGCTCGCTACTTCTGGCTGCGGTTTTGGCTCGCTGGCATTGGCAGCGATGCTGGCCGGCGACCGCGATGCGCTGGCTGCCGGGAACGCCGAGGCCGGCGTGAGCCTGCACCCCGCCTGCCTCTATCCGCCGAAAGTGAAGCGTGTGGTGCAGTTGTTCATGGCAGGGGCGGCCAGCCACATCGACCTCTGGGACTACAAACCCGAACTCGTCAAGCACCACGGCAAGCCGAGCGACTTCGGCGAACCGGTGGAGGCTTTTCAGAACGGCTTGGGGCCGTGGCTCAAGCCGATCTGGGACTTCAAACCGTATGGCCAGAGCGGCAAGCTGCTTTCCACGCCCGTGTCGGCGCTCGGCGACGTGGTCGACCGGATGGCGTTCATCCACAACATGGTGAGCACCTCCGGCGTGCACTCCGCGGCCACGCTCCTGCAGACCACCGGCTTCGTGCTCCCCGGGTTCCCCGGCGCCGGCTGCTGGGTGAGCTATGCGCTCGGCTCGATGAACGACAACCTGCCGACCTTCGTCGTCCTTCCCGACCACCGTGGCTACGGCTCCAACGGCGTGAAGAACTGGGACGCAGGGTTCCTGCCGTCGCAATACAGCGGCACGGTCGTGCAGCCCGCCGCCGACGAGCCACTGGCCGACCTGCGACCGCACAAAGTCGCCACGTTCGTGAACGGTGAGTCCGACGCCGCCGCCCGCGATCTGATCGGTCGCCTCAACCGCCGGCACCTCGAGAGCCGCGTCGGCGACAGCCGCCTCGAGGCCCGGATCCAGAGCTACGAACTGGCGGCGAAGATGCAACTGGCCGCACCCGAGGCGCTCGACCTCGACAAGGAGCCGGAGCACGTGCTGAAGCTCTACGGCCTCGACCGGACGCGGACGAGCTGGCCCAGCCAGATCAACGCCGAGGAGGAGACGCACCACTTCGGGCTCCGCTGCCTGGCGGCGCGGCGGCTGCTCGAACGGGGCGTGCGGTTCGTGCAGGTCTGGAGCGGCAACGACAACGGCTTCCCCCGCCGCAACTGGGATTCGCACGAAGACGTGGAGCGCGACCACGGCCCGCTGGCCACCGGCATGGCCCGAGGCGCGGCCGCCCTCATCAAGGATCTCGACCAGCGGGGCCTGCTCGACGACACACTCGTGCTCTG
>JBILWX010000249.1:0-3315 GCA_044369655.1 Pirellulales bacterium | reverse complement strand
TGGATCTGGCAGCTCTACGGTGGCGGCGAGGCGGAGCCGTTTGCGGGCGGCTATCTGGTGGGCCTCGAACCCTGGACCGGTCCGCCGCAGCTTTCCCGCGGGATCGCGGCCGGACATGCCTTCGAACTGGAGCCCGGGGTCAGCCGGGAGACGAGCCTCCGTTTGCGGGTGACCGCAGCTTGAGTTGCATGAATGAAACGGCGCCAGCCGTGTTCTTGTCGGCGTGGTCACACGTGAAGCGATCCGCATTCCCTCGGCTCGCGCCTCGGGCTTTCACACGGACAAGAAGCCCCGGGCGGAAGCCCGGGGCGGAAGCCCGGGGCGGAAGCCCGGGGACACCGGGTCGTTGGGCGATCCCGGGTGCCCATGGCACGTAGGACGGCGTCACCGCCCGTCGCCCACGGGAGGCCGTCCCGCCATTCGA
This sequence comes from Pirellulales bacterium, assembly GCA_044369655.1. Lineage (GTDB taxonomy): Bacteria > Planctomycetota > Planctomycetia > Pirellulales > UBA1268 > CAMCQY01. The sequence continues at coordinate 2,891 of JBILWX010000249.1, read as the reverse complement.
GCTTGCAGCCGTCAAAAATCCGGCTCTCGGCCGGCGAGCGACCGGGATCGAACGTCCTCGTCGCGTGCAGAAAATGATATGCCCACAGCAGGATTGGCCATGGACAGGGGGCGTGGGGAGAGTGACGATCTGTGGACGGGCGGAAGCTTCTGATACCGACGAAAAGGGCGAACCATGGCTCCGGGGGAAAGGCGAAAGAGGTTCGGGTTCACACTTGTTGAAGTGCTTGTGGTGATCGCCATCATCGGCACGCTGGTCGGTCTGCTTCTGCCGGCAGTGCAGGCGGCGCGGGAGAGCGCCCGCCGCAGCACGTGTTCCAACAACCTGAAGCAGTTCGCGCTCGGGATGCACAACTACCACGATGCCCGCAGGTTTTTCCCGTGGATAACCACCCGCACCAATCCGCCGGGCAACGAGGCGAAGACCAATACCTACCCGGGCGAAGGGGCGACGTGGCTCGTACATCTGTGGCCGTATGTGGAGTGCGTCGATCTGTCTTCGAGGTATACCTTCGCCGGTGCGAGTTGGAGCAATGCATCGAACCTCGCCGCGTTGAACACGCGCGTTCCTCTCTACTTCTGCCCAAGTGACAATCCTGCAGTTGCGTTTCACGCGACGGCAGGCGGCAGGACGAATTACCTCGTCTGTTCCGGAACAGCCAATCGGGTGAACCCAGATGGGCCGTTCGGCTGGCTCGCGACCGGGTTTGCGGGCTCGACCAATCCGGATTGGGACAATTTCATTCCGGCACGAGGCTCTATGAAAGACATCACCGACGGCCTGTCAAAGACGCTCATGTTCGGCGAGATCATTTTCAGCCGGACGACGCCGGCAAGCGACGGCCGAGGATCGCATTGGACGAATTCGCCACCCTCGTTTGCAGCCTACGCCACGCCCAACACCGGTACTGACGTTGTCTTCACCTGCACGAGCACACCCGACACGCCGTGCACGGCGCAGGATTCTTCGATCCGTTGGCGAAACAAAATCTCTGCCCGCAGCCGTCATTCCGGGGGCGTGGGCGTGGCGATGTGCGACGGCGCCGTCGGATTTGTCTCAAATGATATCGGTCTGGCGACATGGCAGGCACTCGCGACGGGCAAGGGCGGCGAACAGACCGACTCCCCCTTCTGATGATGCGGACAATCCCGGGGAGTGCGCTCATGATCAACGACACGTCGTTCCGTCGTGAACTTCTCACATCAGGCCGCGTGGCCGTGGTGCTCCTGCCTGCGGTGCTCGGTGGCCTGCTGGCGATGGTCGGCTGCGGAAAGCCGGCGACGGTGGCGGTCGGTGTCGTGATGCTCGACGGTGTTCCGGTCGACAACGCCATGCTCGATTTCATTCCCGAGCGGCGAGATGCCCGCACTGGCAGCGCCGTCACCGATGGCTCGGGTCGGTATGTGGCGACGCTCGCGGCGACTGCCTATCGGGTGACGGTGAGAAAGCAGCGGCGTATCGGCCAGTCAGAAAAGGACCTGGCCAAGGGGGGCATGCAGACGGATGCCTACGAAGACATGCTTCCGGCAATCCATGGCGATCCGGCGACAACGCCACTGCGGGTCGAGTTGGTCGAGGGCCGCCGTACGACCGCCGACTTCAAGCTGTCGTCGAAGCCGTGAGGCGGAAACGGTGCCTGGCACCGTTTCCGTGTTTCCGACCAGGAAGAAACGAGGCCTGCTCGTGCGAATTCACTCGGTGCCTTCGCCGGTCTTCGCGGCCTGCTCGCCGAGCCGGTCGAGGATGTTGCGGGTGATCCGTTCGACGACCGGATTCTTGCCATTCAGTCCGTGCGCCCAGTCGGTCGAGCCGCAGGTGAAGACGGTGCCACCTCTCGTGTAGAGCCCCAGCACGGCATGCCCCGTGCGATCCAGCGGCATCCGGTCGTAAAAGCGTTTGAGAGCCGGATCCCAGCTGGCCGGCGCCGTGGCGAGCACCGTGAAATTCTCCGGCGTGCCGTCGCGGCCCGTCGCCCACGGGAGGCCGTCCCGCCACTCGATCTCGCAGCCGTCGCACTCGTATCCCACCACGGTCTGCTCCCCGCCGAACTTCGCGCCGCGGGCCAGGCCCGTGCCCGCGAAGACCCAGTGGTCGGGACGGTGCACCTGGTAGGCGCCGTCGCCGTCCATCACCTGATCGTGTTCGAGATGATAGCCGCCCCACAGGAAACCGACGCCCGTGAGTTCGTTTTCCGGTCGCCCGACCAGGTGATGGCTCCAGAGCGTGCTCAAGAGCCGCTGGTCGCCGTTGCGGTAGAGCGGGTCCATGTTGAAGAACTGCTTCCAACACGTGAGGGCCCTGCCGCCATCCTCGCTGCGAACCTGCCAGCAGCAGGTGTTGCCGCTGAAGAAGGCCACGTTGCCCCCGTTCTTGATGAAGGACTCCAGGTGATCCCGCATCGGCGACGACCAGTATTCGTCGTGCCCGACGCTGAGCACGAGCCGGTAGCGCGAGAGTTCCTCGGGGTGGAATTCGAGGTCCGAGTTCACGGCATAGTCGAGCGTGTAGCCGCTGCGCTCCGCCCAGCGGATGAAGGGCGTTTCCCAGGCGTGGATCATGCCCGAGTGCTGCGGGCGATTGAACGACACGCGATGCCCCTGCAGGCCGGCTTTGTCGTGATAGGAATAGAGACTGTGGCCGCCCGAGTTCGTGTAGGCGTTCCACGTGTTGGCCGAAAGCTGGAGGAGAATCTTCGATGTCTTGCCGGGCTGGGCCGATCGCACGACGAAATGAATCACCGCCGCTTTTCCATCCGTCTCTGGCGTGAAGGCCGCCTCGTAGACGCCACTCGTCCAGTCGGCGGGGATCGTGAAGCTCCAGGCCACGGGCCAATTGCAGCCATCGGACGACGCCCGCTCAGGCATCGGATGCGAGGCGACGGGGATCCCGTC
>JBILWX010000248.1:0-3329 GCA_044369655.1 Pirellulales bacterium | reverse complement strand
TCCGCGGACCCGCCGCGGAGGCTGCGGGGACGTAGCTCAATTGGGAGAGCACCGCCTTTGCAAGGCGGGGGTTGAGGGTTCGATCCCCTTCGTCTCCATCTTCACCACCACGCCCGACGGGCCATCGCGGCCTCGTCGGGCCGTGGGTCCGCCCACGAGGCACCATCGTATGGCGGAACCTGACCACGTGACGGGCCTGGAGCCGCGAGGGGCGCTCGAGGCGTTCTTCGCGTCCCACGACGCAGCGCCGGAATCGCTTGGGCTGGTGATGTGCGACGTCGTCGGCCTGAAGGAAGTCAACGAGCGGGATGGCTTTCGTGCCGGCGATGCCTGTCTGCGCCGCGCCGCCGATCGCCTGCGGGCAGCGGCGGCCCCCGCCGCCATGCTCGCCCGCCTCGGCGGCGATGAACTCATCGCCGTATTCACCGGCACGGATGCAGCGGCAGCCGCCAATCGTGCCGCTGCACGGCTCACAGCCGACTCCGCGCCGACGCTCCGGGCTGCAGCAATCGTGAAGAACAGAGGAGAAACCTGCGGGGCGGCCGTCGAACGGCTCTATGCAATCGTCCGCCGTTCCTGAATAATCAGGGTTTCGTCCTTCAGCCTCTCCCCCCGCCTCGCGCTGGCTCACGCCAGCCGCCCCCCGCCCATGTCAACCGCGCCCACCGTCCATGCGTCCACCAGCCCCACGGGCACCCGTCGGAACGATATCCGCAACCTCGCGATCATCGCGCACGTCGACCACGGCAAAACGACGCTCGTCGACTGCCTCCTGCGGCAGAGCGGCCAGTTCCGCGCCAGCCAACTCTCCGGTGAACGGATCCTCGACTCCAACGACCTGGAGCGGGAACGCGGCATCACGATCCTTGCCAAGAACATCGCCGTCGAGTGGAAGGGGACGAAGATCAACCTCATTGACACGCCAGGCCACGCCGACTTCGGCGGCGAGGTGGAGCGTGTCCTGCGCATGGCCGACGGCGCCCTGGTGCTCGTCGACGCCGCCGAAGGCCCGATGCCGCAGACGCGGTTCGTGCTGTCGAAAGCCCTGGAATGCCGACTCCGCCCGGTGGTCGTCGTCAACAAGATCGACCGCCCCGACGCCCGCCCGCTGGAGGTGCTCGACGAGATCCTCGGGCTGTTCCTCGAGTTGGGTGCCGACGACGACCTCGCCGACTTCCCATTCGTCTACGCCTCCAGCCGCGGTGGCTATGCCTCCCACGACCCGGCGGTCCGCGAGGGGACGATGGAGGCTTTGCTCGACCTCGTCCTCGAAAAAATACCCGGCCCGATCGTCGACCAGACCGCCCCGCTGCGGATGCTCGTCACCACGCTCGACTGGTCCGACTACGTCGGCCGGATCGCGATCGGCCGGATCGAATCGGGACTGCTCACGAAGGGGGCGGCGCTGCTCCGCTCGACCGCCGCGGGCAGTCTCGTGCCCGCCAAGGCCGTGGGCGTTCAGGTGTTCGACAAACTCGGCCGCGTCGACGTCGACCAGGCGACCGCCGGCGACATCGCCGCCGTCAGCGGCCTGGAGGACGTGGAGATCGGCGACACGATCTGTTCGCCCGACGATCCCCGTCCGCTGCCGCGGCTTTCCGTCGACGAGCCGACGCTCTCGATGGTGTTCGGCGTCAACAGCTCGCCGTTGGCCGGCAAATCGGGCAAGTTCCTCACCACGCGGCACCTTCGCGACCGGCTCATGAAAGAGCTGGAACGCAACGTCGCCCTGCGGGTCGACACCATCGAGGGGTCGGAGCAGTTTTCGGTGTCGGGCCGCGGCCTCCTCCATCTTTCCGTGCTGATCGAGACGATGCGCCGCGAGGGCTACGAGCTTTCCGTCGGGAAGCCACGTGTCATCCTCCGCAAGGAAGGCGACAAGACGCTCGAGCCGTTCGAGACGCTCGTCGTCGAGGTGCCGCACGACAAGCTCGGCCCCGTCATGGAACTGACCGGCTCACGACGCGGCCAGCTCGTGCACATGGGCTCGCGCGGCGAATTCGCCCACGCCGTCTTCTCGATCCCTGCCCGGGGACTCATCGGCTTGCGCACGCGGGTCCTCAACGCCACGCAGGGCACCGCCATCATGCACCACCGGTTCGAAGCCTGGCGGGAACTCGAGGGAGATGTGGCGGGCAGGGCCAACGGCGTGCTCGTGTCAATGGTGCCCGGCAAGGCGGTGGCGTTCGGACTCGACGGCCTGCAGGAACGGGCCGACCTCTTCATCGAGCCGGGCGACGAGGTCTACGAGGGCATGGTCTGCGGCGAAAATGCCCGCAGTGAGGACATGATCGTCAACCCGACGAAGGAAAAGAAGCTCACGAACATGCGGGCGAGCGGCAGCGACCGCAACATCCTCCTTAAGCCGCCACGGCGGATGTCACTGGAGGAGGCGCTCGAATACATCGAGGATGACGAACTCGTCGAGGTGACGCCCGCCGTCATCCGCCTGCGAAAGATCCTGCTCTCGGAGCATGAGCGGCGGAAGGTCTCCCGGCAAAAAGCCTAAGCCTGCGAGCCGGGCCTGACGGCGTCTACAACTCGTAGACGTGGCCAGGCCGAACGAGCTCCACGTTGGACAGCCCGAGGCCTTCCAGTTCCCGGGCGATCTCGGCGGCATACCGCGCCTTCCGGTGCACCACGATCCAGCGGACCTCACGGGCGAGTTGCCGTGGCAGCTTCCGGATCTCGCCGGCGAACGTCGCGGGGCAGAGGTGGCCGGTGAGAGCGGCCAGGTCGGCGAGCGACTGCGGAAAACTCACCTCCAAAAAAACCGCCTTGAGCCGGTCCATCGACGCCAGAAGCGACCACAACTGATCGGTGGGACCGGTATCGGATGGAAAGGCGACCACCGACCGACCGTCGTCGACGACCAGCCCCACCGTATCGATCCCGTGCGAAACCGGCACGGGCGTGATGGTAAGCCCCGCCCGGCAGACCGGCTGCAGCAGCTCGATGGCCGTCGTCGTGATGAAGGCGTTGCCCGGCCGCGACAGCTCGATGAAATCGGGCCACACCCGGTCGTTGAACATGTCGCCGTGCAGCAGGTCGAGCAGTTGCCGCGATGCCAGCACCTCGACGCTCTCCGGCCCGGGCTCGTAGACGTTTTCCAGGAAAATCGGCAGCGTCGCGATGTGGTCCAGGTGTTCGTGCGTGATGAAGACGTGCTTCACGCGTTGCTGCCGGCCCAGATCGGCGAGCAGGCCAAGCGATCCCGCGTCGATCGCCACCTCGTCGTTGACGAGAAACGAGACGAGAAACTGCCGGTCCGACACCGGGATGCTCGAATGCAACAGCTCGACTCGCATGGTCTGTTGATCTCCGGACGG
>JBILWX010000110.1:0-11645 GCA_044369655.1 Pirellulales bacterium | reverse complement strand
AACTCGGTGAATGACCGCTCGACCCCGGGTGACCGGGGTCGGGCGGCTTGAAGTGGCGGCGGTGGGACTCGAACCCACGACACCCGGCTTATGAAGCCGGTGCTCTAACCAACTGAGCTACGCTGCCAACACGCGAAACACAATGGCGACCGCAGGGGGTCGAAAACGTATCGCAGACTCCAACTATAACCCCTCGGGAACGGCCCGTCAGCGGCCTGCTCCAAACCGGGCAAAAAAGCGGCTCCGCGAACATCACCACCCCTGCAGAAAAAGAGCGGCCAAGGGATCCCCCCTTGGCCGCCCGAATGCTTTGCTGCATCACCAGAAGGTTACGGAAGATCATTCCGTCATCGAGCAGGCGGCCTCGACGATCGCGTCGATCTTCTCTTCCGAGAGCTGCCCCTTGGCGAGCGCGTGGTTGGCCGTCACCTTGCCCCCCTTGAAGCAGACGACCGTCAGGTCGGCGTCCGGGGCGATCTTGTAGTCGTCCGGGCCGTTGGCCGACTCCTCCGGCACCACGAACGCGATCCGTTCGATGCCGTGCAGTTTCACGAATTCCGCCGCATCCTTCTTGATCGCCTCGGCGTCGGTACCCAGCATGTTCACGAAGCCGGTGAGCTTCGCATCCGCATGCTCCTCGATCTCTTCGTCCAGCTTCTTGAGCAGCTTGGCGAGCTTGTCGTCGGCCGTCCGGGCGAACACCATCACCACCGGCCGCGACCCCATCTTGCAGCGGTAGCAGAGTTTCTTGCCATCGGGCACGCCGTCCAAGGGATTGCCGGTGACCTTGGTCACGGTCATCGCGCCCACCGAATCACCCACCTGGTGCCCGCTCGTGACCTCGGCACGGGCCGTTCCCGTCATGATCGTCGCTGCCGCGGTGATGCCGATCGCCGCCACCGCCCAAAACCATGCTGCACGCATTGTTGAAAACTCCTCGAAAGCCGCCTGTCACTCCGTATCGACCCCGCACCATGCGGGGCGATCCATCCTTGCGAGTTCGATCCTACCGCGGGTACGATCCAAGAGGCAACTTTTCGGGCGTTTGGTGCAGAGTCGTTTCTCGGCGGAGTGACCGATGGGCAGAGTCAAAACTGGCGGCGGCTGGCGGGCGGTGCTCTACACCTTCAAAAAGGCCCGCCAGGCTGGCGGGGTGTGGGCGCTCTGGAAGGCCATGCGGTCGAAAAACGCCTGCAAGACCTGCGCGGTGGGCATGGGCGGCCAATCCGGCGGGATGGTCAACGAGGCCGGCCACTTTCCCGAGGTCTGCAAGAAGTCGTTTCAGGCGATGGTCGCCGACATGCAGGGGGCCGTGAAGCCGACCTTCTTCGAGACCTACTCCGTGCCCCAACTGCGGATGTTCACGCCCTATCAGATGGAGCACTCCGGCCGGCTCGTCCAGCCTGTCGTGCTCGAAAAAGGCTCGCAGCACTACCGGCCGATCGACTGGGCCGACGCGATGGAACGGATCGCCAGGAAGCTGCGGGCCACGCCCCCCGACCAGAGCTTCTTTTACTTCAGCGGCCGGTCGAGCAACGAAGCGGGCTTTCTCCTGCAGCTTTTCGCGCGGCTCTACGGCACGAACCACGTCAACAACTGCAGCTTCTATTGCCATCAGGCCAGCGGCGTGGGGCTCACCAGCGTGATCGGCACCGGCGCCGGCACGGTGAAACTCGACGACATGGAACACGCCGACATGGTCTTCCTGCTCGGCGGCAATCCCGCCAGCAACCATCCGCGGCTGATGCGGACGCTCATGATGGTCCGCCGCCGCGGCGGGAAGGTGGTGTCGATCAATCCGATCATCGAGACCGGCACCGTGAACTTCTCCGTGCCGAGCGATCCGTGGGCGCTCTTCTTCGGCGCCGAGATCGCGAGCACCCACGTGCAGCCGCACGTCGGCGGCGACCTCGCGCTCGTCTACGGGATGATGAAACGGCTGCTGGAGATGCACCGCGCCAGCCCGCGCCAGTCCGGTTCGCATCAGCCCGCCCCGATCGTCGACGAGGAGTTTCTCGCCGGGCATACCGTGGGGTGGCAGGAACTGGCCTCCCACCTCGACAGCCTCGCCTGGGAAGAGATCGTGGAGAAGGCGGGCGTGTCGAAGGCCCAGATCGACGACATCACGGCGCAGTACGCCAACTCGAAGCGGGCGATCTTCGCCTGGACGATGGGCGTGACCCACCAGCTGCACGGAGCCGCCACCGTGCAGGCGATCGCACAGCTGGCGCTCATGCGCCGCATGGTCGGCAAGCCCGGTGCCGGCCTGCAGCCGATCCGCGGCCATTCCAACATCCAGGGCATGGGCACCGTCGGCGTCACCCCCACGCTCAAAAAAGCGATCTTCGAGCGGCTCGAGAGCCACTACGGTGTGAAACTGCCGACGACCAAGGGCTACGACACGCTCGAATGCCTCGACGCGGCCGACGCGGGAAAGATGCGGTTCGCCCTCTGCCTCGGCGGCAATCTTTATGGCGCGAGCCCCGAGGCGAGCTATGCCAAACGGGCGATGGAGAGGATCGATACGGTCGTCTATATGAGCACGTCGCTCAACACCGGACACGCCTGGGGCACCGGCGGCGAGGAGACGATCATCCTGCCGGTGCTGGCACGGGACGAGGAACCGGAGCCCTCCACGCAGGAGAGCATGTTCAGCTACATCCGCCTCTCCGACGGCGGCAAGCCCCGGCATGTCGGCCCTCGAAGCGAGGTGGAGATCATCGCCGACCTGGCGCTGCGAGTGTGTGGCGATGCCTCATCGACCGGCGGCACGAGCCCGGTGAACTGGCGGGAGATGTCGCACACGAGCACGATCCGCGAGGCGATCGCCAAGATCGTGCCGGGCCTGGAGGAGATCGCGGCGATCGACCGCACGAAAAAGGAATTTTCCATTCCGGGGCGGGCGATCGACAAACCGGCGTTTCCGACGGCTGACGGCAAGGCGCACCTCTTCGTGCACGACCTGCCCGCCGTGCCGGAGGGCATGCAGCTCATGACGATCCGCAGCGAGGGGCAGTTCAACACGGTCGTCTACGAGGAGGAGGACCTCTACCGCAACCAGACACGGCGTGACATCGTGCTCATGCATCCCGACGATATCCGGCGGCTGGGCCTCACGGCCGGCGGAAAATGCCGGATCGCCAGCAGCGCGGGAGAGATGCGGGGGCAGATCGTGTCGGCCTTCGACCAAATCAGGCCGGGCAACGTGGCCATGTATTACCCTGAGAGCAACGTGCTCGTGCCGAAGGCGGCCGACCCGCTCTCGCGGACACCGGCCTACAAACGGATCGCCGTCACGGTGACCGCCGACGCCGACGTGGTGCCGCTCGTGAAGCCGTTGCCGGAACTGGTGGGGGCCGGCACGCCGCGTGACAAGATGAACGCCTGCGCGGGGTGATCGTGGCGGGACGATGACGTCCAACGCATGTCCCTTGCTTGCGCTGCGGGCTTGGATGGCGTGCCGGCGAGGGAATGTCGTCGCGTGACGGCTCGCTGCACTAGTCGCCGAACAGGGAAAGCTGGTCGGCCGGCTCGGCCTTGCGACGCGGCTTGGCTGCCGACGGGCCGGCCGCCGCGCCTGACTCGAAGCCCAGCAGGAGGTCGCGGGCCCGCGCGATCACCTGCTCCGGCACCCCTGCCAGCCGGGCCACGTGCACGCCCCAGCTCTTGTCGGCCGCGCCGGGCACCACCTGGTGGAGAAACACGAGCTGGTCGTGGTGCTGCCTCACGAGCACCTGCACGTTGCTCACGCCCGCCAGTCGGTCGAGGGCGGCGAGCTGGAGATAGTGCGTCGCGAACAGCGTGCGGCACCCGACTCCGGCCTGCAGGTGCTCGACCACGGCCTGGGCGATCGCCAGCCCATCGAACGTGCTCGTGCCCCGGCCCACCTCGTCGAGGATCACGAGGCTGCGCGGCGTGGCCCGGTTGAGGATCCGCGCCGTCTGTGACATTTCCACCAGAAACGTGCTCGCGCCGCGGGCGAGGTCGTCGCCCGCGCCGATCCGCGCAAAGAGCCGGTCGACGATGCCGACGCGGGCCCGCTTCGCCGGCACGAAACTGCCGGCCTGTGCCAGCACGGCCACGAGCGCCGCCTGCCGGATGAACGTGCTCTTACCGCCCATGTTGGGGCCGGTGACGAGGAGGATCGCGGGGGCCGGATTCGCGTCGACGGCCGGCCGGCTCGTCAGCATCAGGTCGTTGGCCACGAGCGTGCCCGCCGGCAGCAGATCCTCGAGCACCGGATGGCGGCCCGCCTCCACGAACAGGTCGCCTCCCTCCGTGATCTCCGGCCGCACCCAGCCGCGCGAGCGGGCGACGTCGGCCAGTGACCGGAGCACGTCGAGCGTGGCGAGGATGGCGGTCACACGGTCGAGGGCGGCACGGTGCTCCGCCGCGAAGAGCCGCAAGAGCTCCAAGAGCTCGATCTCCCGCCGCAGCGACTCCTCCTCGGCGCCGAGCACCTGTCGCTGGCGGTCGTCGAGCTCCGGCGTGGTGTACCGCTCGGCGTTCTTCACCGTCTGCTTGCGGATGTAGTCGGCGGGCACCTTCGCCGCCTGCGCGCGGCCCACCTCCAGGAAGAAGCCGAACACGCGGTTGAAGCCGACCTTGAGCGTCGGGATGCCGGTCCGCTCGATCTGCTCGGCCTGATACCGGGCGATCCACGCCTTGCCCCCCGACGCCATCTCCACCAGCTCGTCGAGGCGGCCGTCGAATCCGGGCCGGATGAATCCGCCGTCGCGGGCGAATACGGGACAGCCCTCGCGCAGCGTGGAGCCGATCCGCCGCGACAACTCCTCGCAGGGGTCGATGGCGTCGCGAAGGTCGGCGAGCAGGCCGCCGCAGCCGGCCAGAACGGCGATCAGATCGGGCAGGATCGCCGTTGCCCGGCCGATCCGCTCGAGGTCGCGTGGCCCCGCGCGGCCCGAGATCACCCGGCTCGTGAGCCGTTCCAGGTCGCCGATGCCGGTGAGCTTCTCCGCCAGCCTTGCGGCGAGCGACTGATTGGCGACGAGCGTCGCCACGGCGTCGAGACGGGCATCGATCTGCGTCTTGTCGATGAGCGGGGCCGACAGCCACTCCACGAGCAGCCGGCCGCCCATCGGCGATTTCGTGCGATCGACCACGCCGGCGAGCGTCCCCTCGCGCCGGCTGCCGCCCCCGGCGGCCGATCGCACCAATTCCAGGCTGCGGCGCGAGGCCTCGTCGATCTCCATGCGGTGGCCGGGACGCCACGCGGAGAGCGTCTCGATGCGGGCGACCGCCGCCGGCTCGTTCTCCTCGAGATACGCCACGACGCCGCCGGCCGCCACGATGCCGGGCAGATCGGCAGGCAGTTCGAAGCCCAGCCCCTCGAGCCGCGTCTGCGTGAGCGCACGGTCCACTGCCGACCGTGCCGAAGTCTCTTCGAACCACCAGTCGGGGCGGGCGGTCACTGCGCAGCCGGCCGACAGGATCCCGCCCCCCGCCTCGCGGACGATGCTTCCGACGCCCTCGCGATCCTTCTCCGCGCAGAGACACTCGGTCGGCTCCAGGCGGAGAAGCAGGTCGGGCACGTCTTCGCGGGGCACGACCGCAGCCTCGAAGCGTCCCGCCGCGACGTCGATCCATGCCAGCCCGCAGACGACCCCCGCGGCACCGGCATCTTCCTCGCCGCCACCGGCCGCCGTCGCCGCCCGCGTCGCGACGGCCCTGGGCACGATCGCCACGAGCCAGTTCCGCCGCGTCGGGTCGAGCAACGACTCATCGGAGGCGATCCCGGGCGTCACGATCCGGGTCACCTCGCGCCGCAGCAGCCCCTTCGTGGTCTTGGGATCGTCGATCTGCTCGCAGATGGCGACCCGCCGGCCCGCGGCCACGAGCTTCACCAACTGCACGTCGAGCTGATGGTGCGGAAAGCCGGCCATCGGCAGGGCGTCGGGCCCCTTGTCTCTGCTGGTGAGCGTGAGGTCGAGGAGGTTGGCGGCCTCGCGGGCGTCGTCGCCGAAGAGCTCGTAGAAGTCGCCCATGCGAAACAGCACCAGCGCCCCCGGGCACCGGGCTTTCGCGGCCTCGAATTGCTGCATCATCGGCGACGCCATGGCGGGAAAATGTAGCAGCCTTTGACCGCCTGCGCGACGCCGCGTACAAAACAGTCGGTGCGAACGCCGATGAGAGGCCCCTGCGATGGGGGCCTGTGAACCTGGTCAGGGCTTAACCGCAGCAGCCATAAGCAGTCGCTCCTTTGTGCGGTGGGCCTCTCATCGGCGTCCGGCCGCTTCACCGCACTGCACTGCATTCTCCCGCGCACCATGGCCCAGAGTTCACCAGCCTCCGATGCCGGCGCCGTCCCGGTGACCGGCTACCAGGTGGTGGCCCGCCGCTACCGGCCGCAGCGATTCGACGAGCTCGTCGGTCAGGAGCATGTCGCCCGCGGGCTCTCCGGGGCGATCGAGTCGGGCCGGATCGGCCACGCCTATCTCTTCACCGGCGCCCGCGGCGTCGGCAAGACCAGCGCCGCGCGGATCTACGCCAAGGCGCTCGAGTGCGGGCACCGCACGGGTGGCGAGCCCTGCAATGTCTGCGACACCTGCCTGGCGATTTCGGCCGGACAGGACGTCGACGTGGTGGAGATCGACGCCGCCAGCAACCGCGGCATCGACGAGATGCGTCAGTTGCGTCAGAACGTCGCCATCCGGCCTGCGCGGGGCCGCTACAAGATCTACATCATCGACGAAGTGCACATGCTCACCCGCGAGGCGTTCAACGCGCTGCTCAAGACGCTGGAGGAGCCACCCGCCCATGTGAAGTTCGTGCTCTGCACCACCGAGCCCGACAAGCTGCCGATCACGATCCTCTCGCGGTGTCAGCGGTTCGATTTCCAGACCGTCGATACCCCGGCGATCGCCCGCCGGCTCGCTCAGATCGTGGAGGCGGAGGGAGCGGTGGTGTCGCCCGAGGCGCTTTCGCTGATCGCCCGCCGTGCTGCCGGCAGCATGCGCGACAGCCAGTCGCTCCTGGAGCAGCTCCTGGGATCGGCTGCCGGGCCGATCGGAGTGGACGAGGTGCACGCGGTGATCGGCACCGGTCGCGAGGAAAAAGTCGGAGCGATCATCGCCTGCCTGGCGGCGCGGGACGCCCGCGGGGCGATCGCGGCGTTCGACGCCGCCACCGCCGGCGGCGCCGACCCTGGCGGCGTGCTGGAACAGGTGGTGGCGGCCCTCCGCGACAGCCTGCTGGCGAGCGTCGGCTGCGGCCCCGAGGTGATGCTGCAGGGCGACGGGCTCGGCGTGGATCTGGCGGCCCTCGGCCGCCAGACCGGCACCGTCACCCTGCTGGCCATGCTCCAGATCGTCGATCAGGCCCTCAGCCGGATGCGGTCGAGTGGCCATGCGGCCGTGCTTGCTGAAATGGCCATCATCAGGCTGGCGAGCCTCGAAGACCTCGACAGCCTCGCGGAGGCGATCGACACGGTGGGCGCGGCTGGCGGTGGCCAGAGCAGCGTGGCTCCCGCGCCACGGGTGGTGTCGGCACCGGCGACACCGCGGCCGGTCGAGCCGACGCGCGAAAAAAAAACGACCGAGCTGACCGGGGCGGCCCCAACAGCCCCTGATGTCGCGGCGCACGAGCCGGCAAGGGCTGCCGAGCCAGGTCCAACGCGAGTGGACGACCCGGTCGCCGGGGCCGATCCGGCGCCTGCCGACGAGAATCGCGGGCCGTCAACGCCGCCGCCGGCCGAGGCTGCGCCGGAGCTGCCGGCCGATCCGCTCGCCGCGTGGCGACGCGGGGCGGAGGTCGTCGGCGGACTCGCGGTCGATTTTGCGGAGCTGGCCCAGCGGGCGGTGTGGCGCGGTGATCTGCTGGAGGTCGTGCTGCCTGTTTCCGCGGGCAATGCGGCATCGTTTCTCCGGCGCCCCGAGATCGCCTCCGGGCTGACGCGGGCGCTCTCCGATCTGGTGGGGCGTCCGGTGCGGCATGGACTGGTGATCGAATCGCCTGCCGATGCGGCGACGGCGGCCCCCGACACAAACGGCCGCGGCACGGGGCCGGCAGCGCCGGCGGAACGTGCGCGTCCGGCGGTATCGCAGGCGGCGTTGCTCCGCGAGGCGGCGGACCATCCGCTCGTGATGCACGTCCGTTCGCTGTTCGATGCCGCCGTTCGCAAGGTGGAGCCGCCGCGAAACCGTCCGACCGCTACCGTCGCGGCCGGTCCGTCGGCTGACACCGTGAACACGGCCGCCGTGGCGGATGAGGATGAGCGGGATCACTCCGCCACGCACGAGGCGGAAGGCGGCGACGGCAGTGGAGGCATCGATGGCTGAGGAACGTGGTCCGGTGGCGCGGCTCATCGATTATTTTGCCGACCTGCCCGGCATCGGTCGCAAGTCGGCCGAGCGACTGGCCTATCACGTGCTGGGCATGTCGCGGGCCGAGGCGTTGGCGTTTGCCGATGCCATCCGCGCGGTCAAGGAAAACCTGCGTCCCTGCCGCACCTGCTTCAACGCCACCGAAGGGGAGGAGTGCGGCATCTGCCGCGATCCGAAGCGAGATCGCGGCCTGCTCTGTGTCGTGGAGCAGGTCCGCGACCTGCTCGCGTTGGAAGAGGCCGGCGGGTACCGCGGGCTCTACCACGTGCTGCAGGGAAGGGTCGCACCGCTGGAGGGGAGCGGTCCGGACAAGCTCACGATCGACCGGCTCGTGGAGCGGGTGCGACAGGGAGGCTTCCGCGAAGTGATCATGGCCACCACGCCGAACGTGGAAGGGGATGGCACGGCGCTCGTGATCGCCGGGCGGTTGGCCGGCCTGCCGGTCGCACTCACCAAACTGGCCCGCGGTCTCACGATGGGCGCCTCGCTGCAGCAGGCCAATCGGGAAATGCTCGCCGACGCCATCTCCAGCCGGCAGAAGCTGTAGTGTCGGCCGAAAAAGGGTATCCTTGACGGTCTCGGGGACTGCCCGCCCGCGGGGACCTGCGAACGGGCAGTGCCGCGGCCACTCAGCGAAGAAAGAGCCACTCATGCGGATGTCGTTCGGCCAGGAAATGCGGATGGCGCAAAAGCAGATGCTTGCGCCGCGCATGATCCAGTCGATGGAGATCCTGCAGTTGCCGGTGCTGGCCCTCGAGGAGCGGATCGAGCAGGAGATCCAGAACAACGAGACGCTCGAAGTGGATGAGCCCGGGCTGGACGAGGCGGGCAGCGGGTCCGCAGCGTCGGACGCGGCGGGCGCACCGTCGGAGCCGGCGCCAGAGGCGTCGGCCAAGACGGTTGACGAGCGGCCGCTGATCGTCGATCAGGAGCATGCCAATCAGGCCGACTTCGAGCGGTCGTATGACTGGTCGAGCGAATATCCCGATTCCGACGACGATCGCAGCCGGCCGTCGGCGACGCAGATCGACGAGGCCGGCGACCGCTACCTCGACGCCATGGCCAACATGGCCGAGCGGCCCGAAACGCTTTCCGATCATCTCCACGACCAGCTTGCGAACTACGATCTCACCGAGGCGGAGCGGCAGGCCGCCGACAAGGTGATCTACAACCTCGATATCAACGGCTACCTGCCCATGCCGCTCGAGGAACTGGTCGATCCCGACGGGCCGGAGGAGCAACTGCCGCAGTTGCAGAAGGCGCTGGCGGTCGTGCAGGGGATGGATCCGCCGGGCGTCGGGGCACGCGACCTGAGGGAGTGCCTGCTCCTGCAGATCCGGCCCGACATGCCGAATTTCCGGCAGGTACGGCGCCTCGTCAGCGATCATCTCGAGGATCTGGCGGGCAACAAGCTGCCGCTGATCGCCCGGAAGACCGGCTTCTCGATCGAGCAGATCGAGAGCCTGCGGGAGCAGCTGCACGGACTCAAGCCCAAGCCCGGGGCCATGTTTACCCAGCCGTTCGTGCCCGTGGTCAAGCCCGACGTCTACGTCGACCAGCAGCCCGATGGAACCTGGAAGGTGCGGCTGGAGGAGGTCGATCTGCCGAATCTGCGGATCAGCCCCACCTACCGGGAGATGCTGCACGCTGCCGACACGCCCGCCGCCACCCGCGAATACATCAAGCGAAAGATCAATGCCGCCCAGTGGCTCATCGAGTCGATCGAGCAGCGCCGCAGCACGTTGCTCAAGACGACGCAGGCGATCGTCGACCATCAGACGCGCTTCCTGACGGATGGTCCCGAGGCCATCGAACCCCTGAAGATGCAGCAGATCGCCGACCGCATCGGCATGCACGTCACGACCGTCAGCCGGGCCGTCGACGACAAGTGGCTGCAGACGCCCCGCGGCTTCTATCCGCTGCGACGGTTCTTCGTGGGGGGCACCGTCAGCGCCGACGGCGACGAGGTGGCCTGGGACACCGTCCGCGTAAAGCTGCAGGAGATCATCGACCACGAGCCGAAGGACAAGCCCTACAGCGACGACGATCTGATCAAAATCCTCGGCAAGCAGGGGATCACGGTGGCCCGCCGCACGGTGACGAAATACCGCAAGGCGATGGACATTCCCTCCTCGCGGCAGCGTCGCGACTGGAAACTCGTCCGCGACGGCAAGCCGCACGAAGTGCCGCCCCAGGAGGGGGCCGCCCCGTCGGAGTGAACCGGCCGGCCCCGCCGACTTGCCTGTTTTTCGGCCTGGGCTCTACGATGACGACGCCGAGTGCTGCCGCTGATTTCACCGCCGGCAGTGGAGGACCCCGCCCATGCGATGCCCCTTCTGTCGAACCGACAACGACCGTGTCATCGATTCTCGCGCCGGCGACGACGGTGCCTCCATTCGTCGTCGCCGGGAATGCCTCGCGTGCCGTCGGCGGTTCACGACCTATGAACGGGTGGAGCGACAACTGCTGGCCGTCGTCAAAAAGGGAGGAGACCGCGAGCCCTTCGATCGCGACAAGATCAAACGGGGGCTCGCCAAGGCCTGTTGGAAACGGCCGGTGACCGAGGAAGACATCGAGGGCGTGGTGTCGGCGCTCGAGGCCGAACTCTACGGCAGCTACGAGACGGAGGTTCCCAGCGTGGTGCTCGGGGAGCGGCTGATGGAGCTCCTCAAATCGCTCGACACCGTGGCCTATGTCCGCTTCGCGAGCGTCTATCGCGAGTTCAAGGACGTGCGGGATTTCGTGGAGGAGCTGGAGCCGATCCTCGCCGAGGCGCCGGCTCAGGAGCGGACGTAGTCGCCGCGGCTGCCCCCGGTCTTTTCTTCCAGTTGGACGGCTTCGATCGACATCTCGCGGTCGATCGACTTGCACATGTCGTAGATCGCCAACGCCGCGGCGGTGACGGCCGTCAGCGCCTCCATTTCGACACCGGTGCGGGCGGTCGCCCGCACGACCGCCTCGATGACGACCCGTTCCGGCTCGGCGAAGGAGAGCGACACTTCGACCGAATCAAGCGGCAGCGGGTGGCACAGCGGCACGATGTCGCTCGTCCGCTTGGCGGCCATGATCCCGGCGAGGCGGGCCGTGGCGACGGCGTCGCCCTTGTCGAGTTCTTGAGCCCGGATCCGGCGGATCGTCTCGGGCAGCGCCCGCAGGCGGGCCGACGCCCGGGCGGTGCGGACTGTCACCGGCTTGGCGCCGACGTCGATCATGCGAATGCCGTGGGGAGTAGTCATGGGCGCCATGGTAACGCACGAGGGCCGGGGGGTCTGCGACACCCCCGCCCCCCGGTGGGGGGGTTGG
>JBILWX010000027.1:0-35378 GCA_044369655.1 Pirellulales bacterium | reverse complement strand
ACATCGCGGATGGCATGGACGCCGCCCTCACTCGGTGATCGCTTCCTTCACGAGCTGGATGAAGTGGTTCGTCCGGGACGACGCGACCAGATCGGCCGCCTTCTTCTCGGCTGCCTTCCGGTCGGAGTATTCAAACAGCGCCAGCCGCTTCATCGCCTGGTTGTAGACGCCCCAATAGGCCTTCATCCGCGCTTCCTTGGCCGTCTTCTTGCGGCTCGGTTTCTTGGCCGCCTTGGTCGGGTCCTTCGCCGCCTTTTCCTTCTTGGCCTTGACGGGCTTTTCCTTGGTCGACTTCTTGCCCGTCTTCTCGCGGGCCTCGGCCGCATCGTTCTGGGCCCTGAGTTCCTTGCGATTCACCACTTTTCGCGCCATAACGCCTTGCCGTCCTTCGAATAAAGAGAAACCGGAGCACCTGCCGGTTCCAGGGAGAGCCGCCGGGGCGGGCCGTCGGCCGGCCAGTATAGCGTCTGCGGAGGACGCCGCACGGACCCACGCCACGCTCTCCCTCGCCCCGTATACTGCCGGGCATGACGACCCAGCTGAACACCACCGACCTCGCCGGACCGCTCGCGGCCTACCGGGGCCTCGACGACACCACGCTCGGCGAGCGGATCGAGGCAGTTCGCCGGCGGATGGGCCCGCGGCTGGTGATTCTCGGCCATCACTACCAACAAGATGGCGTGATCGCCCACGCCGACCTTCAGGGCGACAGCTACCAGCTTTCGAAATCGGCGGCCGAGCGGCAGGCGTGCGAGGCGATCGCCTTCTGCGGCGTGCACTTCATGGCCGAGACGGCCGACATTCTCGTCAACCGGCCGGAAAAGGTGGCCGCACGGGGTGGTCGCCGCGTGACGGTCGTCCTGCCCGACATGGCCGCGGGCTGTTCGATGGCCGACATGGCCGCCATCGAGCAGGTGGAGGATGCCTGGGCCGACCTTGGCAGCGTGATCGACACCGCCGACATCACGCCCGTGACCTACATCAACTCCGCGGCCAGCCTCAAGGCCTTCTGCGGCCGGCATGGCGGCATCGTCTGCACGTCGAGCAACGCCCGGGCCGTGCTCGACTGGGCCTTCGCGAAGACCAAACGGGTGCTCTTCTTCCCCGACCAGCACCTCGGTCGGAATACCGCGCGGAAAATGGGGATCCCGCTCGACGAGATGTGCGTCTGGAATCCGCACGAGCCCACGCTCGGCGGCAACGATGCCCGGCAGCTCGAGAAGAGCCGCGTGATCCTCTGGCAGGGCCACTGCAGCGTGCACGCGATGTTCCGGCCCGAGCATGTCGATGCCGTGCGGGCGAACCTGCCGGGCGTGAAGGTGCTCGTGCATCCGGAGTGCTCGATGGAGGTGGTCGACAAGGCCGATATCGCCGGCTCGACGAGCTTCATCATCAAGCAGGTGGAGGCGGCGGCCCCCGGCACCACGTGGGCGATTGGCACGGAGCTGCACCTGGTCAAACGGCTCGAGCAGCAACATCCGGAGCAGACGATCCGGTTTCTCTCGCCGGTGGTCTGCATGTGTGCGACGATGTATCGCATCGATCTGGCCCACCTCTGCTGGAGCCTCGAGCACCTGGAGGCGGGCAGTCCCGTGAACGTGATCCGGGTCGACGACGAGACGGCGAAGTGGGCCGTGACGGCGCTCGAGCGGATGCTGGCGGTGAGCTGAGACGGATCAGAGACGAGCCTCTCGCGTGGGCCGCCGGGGTTGCCCGTATCCTCTCGCCGGACGTTCGCTGCGGGCATCCTGCCCTGCGCTCACTCGATGGCGGCTGCGCTCTCGGCATCCTGCCTTCGCTTGCCGCCAACGCCGGCTCGTGGACACGGGCAACCCCTCCCGGATTCAATGGCGAATCTCAAGGAGAAAGTGTTTCCGGTAACACGTGCGATCCGCATGCCGCGGCTGGGGTTTCCGGTTTTCCGTGCCGGGGGCGGGGTGTGGCTTGCCGGCGGTCGTGTCGGCGCTGGAAAACGGTGGCATGATTCCGGCTCACTTCCTCTCCTTCGCGAATCGCCGCTGCCGCGGGTCGCTCGCCCGCATCCGCCGCGAGGCCGTGGCGCTGGGGCGGTTCGCCTCGGTGCGGGCGGCCGACGAGCGGTCGCTCGGGTCCGACTACTGGCGGGTGCATGCCGACACCGTGCGGCGGCACCGCCGCGGGTTCGGGCTCTACACCTGGAAGCCGCACGTGATTCGCCGGGCGCTCGAAGAGGTGCCGGCGGGGGACATGCTCGTGTACTGCGACGCCGGCTGTTCGCTCAATGCCGAGGGACGCTCCCGACTGGAGGAGTATTTCGATCTGGCCGCCGGCCATCCGACTGGGGCGCTTGCGTTTTCACTCACCGGCAGGGTGGGGGAGTGGACGAAACGGGCGGCCCTCGTCGCGTTCGCCGCCGACACGCCGCAGCTGCGCTCCCGGGAGATGGTGCTGGCCGGGATCCTCGTGCTGCGGGCCGGACCGGCCACGCTCGACCTGGTGCGGGAGTGGGAAGAGCGGATGGCCGACGTGGCGATCGTCGACGACTCGCCGTCGCCGCAGGGGGAGCACCCGGAGTTTCGGGCGCACCGTCACGACCAGAGCATCTTCACGCTGCTCGCGCACGGCCGCGGACTCTCCTGGATCCCCGATGAAACCTGGTGGGACGGCGGTTGGGACGAGTCTCGCCGGTTTCCGATCCACGCCCGGCGTTGGCGGCATCGGCTCCCGTGGACCCAGGCCTGGATGCGCTGCGGCCGCTGGCCGCGGTGGTGAACCGGTCCGCGGTGCGGGCTTGCATGCGTGTTGGCCGCCCTGGCACTCCCGAAGCAAGAGCAAGGGACATGAGCCAGACGCCGTTTACCCGACCGCGGCTTCGAGCTGCGCGTGCAGGGCGACCAGCCGGCGGTAGCGTTTTTCCATCGCGTGGTAGACGGCAGTCGCCGCCGGCCGCGGCGTGAACCGCGTCGGCTTGCCGCTGGCATGGCTGGCGAGGAAGGCCGCCCAGTCGGGGGCCCCGCCGGCGATGGAAAGGCTGCGATATTTCGCCAAGAGCGCCGCCCCCCAGGCCGTGCCCTCGGCCGCGCCATCGAGGATCGACACCGGCGTGTTGAAGGCATCGGCGAGGATCTGGCCAATGGCGGGCGTCTTCGTGACGCCGCCCGAGAGGACGATCTCGGTGCGCGGAAAGCCCTGGGCATCGAGTTCGTCGCTGCCTATCTTGAGGTTGAGGATCGTCGCCAGGAGCATCGCCTTGGCAGCGTTGCCCGGCGTGGCATTCGTGTCGTTGAGCCCGATCACGCAGGCCGTGCCGCCGCGCGACACGCCCAGCCCAGGCTCGTCGTCCATGAAGGGCAGCGCGAGCAGGCCGCCGCAGTCATCCGGGGCGGCGAGCACTTGCGGCATGACGGCCGCGAAGGCGTCGCCGCGATCCGTGCCGTTCACCTTGCCGAACATCTCCACCACCGTGTTCATCGCCGTCGTGCCGTTCCGCAGCCAGACCATATTGATCGGCTTGCCGTCGGGCGCACAGAAATGATCGACCGCGCGGGAGATGCCCTGAAAGGTCCGGTCGCCCACCGCGTTGGCGACCACGCTCGTGCCGAAGCTCATCGACACCATGCCCGCCGCGCCGATGAGCGAGCCGGTAAGCGCCGCCGGCTGATCCCCCTCGGCGGCCGCCACCGGAATCCCGGCCGGCAGGCCGAGCAGCGTGGCGCCGTGTCCATCGAGCACGCCGGCGTCTTGGCCGGCTCGCCTCACGTTCGGCAGCAGCTCGCGGAGCGGCCGCACCTGCTTCCCGTGCGGCGTGGCGGCCACCACGGCGTCGAAATCAGCGAGCAGTGTGGAGTCGTAGTCGAGCGTCTCCTGTTGAATAGGAAACATCCCGGCCGCGTCGCCGATGCCGAGGCTCCACTGCCCCGTGAGCCGGAAGGCAATCCAGCCGGCGGGGGTCGTGATGTGCGCCACCTTGGCGGCTTTGTCGGGCTGATTGCGGATCGTCCAGAGCCAGCGGGCGCTCGTGATCCGCTTCGGCATCTTCACGCCGAGCTTCTCGGTGAGTTCGTGCCCCTCGGCTTCATTGCGGGCGTCGCACCAGAGCCGCGCGGGGCCGAGCGAGCGGCCCAGGTCGTCGGCCAGCACCTCGCCGTGCATCTGGCCTGAGATGCCGATCGCCTGCACGGCCATCGTGATGCCGGATGCGGCGAGTTTCTTCCGCAGGTCGCCCATGGCCGTCGCCAACGCCTGCTCCCAGTCGCCGGGATGCTGTTCGTAACACTCCGCGGCGAGGCCGGGCACCATTCCATAGGAGCCTTCGCCATGGGCGAGGATTTTCAGACGTTCGTCGGTGAAGATCACCGACAGCCCCTGCGTGCCGGCATCGATGCCGAGATAACCCTGGATGTTCATGTGGTTGCCCCTTGTCCGTGGAGTGGAGGAAGGAATCGTCGCGTCCGGCGGCCCGAAACGCCAGCGCAGCAGGAAATCTGCGTGCGGCACGCAGGCCGGAAGCGCTCCCTATCCGCAGCCGGCCGGGTTGTCGTGGATCGACATCCGGTCCTCAGGCATCCCAGCGGAGGCCGGGTGACACGCCGTGGCCCCGCGTGCCGCAGAAGTTCACCTCGATGCCCAGCGCCCGCGCGGCGGCCGCCTTCGTGAGCGCGGCTTTGTCGGCTCCGGCCGCGTCCTTCGCATACGCCACCTGGATGTGGTTGGCCTTGTGCCGGGCCATCATCTGGTCCCGCGAGATGCCGTAGGTCACCGCGTGCATGATCGGCCACTGCTTCGTCGTCGACTCGAGGCGGCGTCGCGTCTCCTCCTCCGGCAGCGTCACCACCTGCGCCCGGCCGATATCCAGGCAGAGCTTTTCATGGCCCTGCACGTTGTCGACCCAGATCCGGCTCCAGACGATCTCGCCCGGTCTGCTCACCCCGGCCAGCGTGCTGCCGCCGAGCCGGAAATACATCGGCGGCTGCCGCCAGCCGTGCGCCCCCTTCCAGCCGCCGGTGAAGTGTGCCGGCGGCGCACCGCCCGAAATCTCGAACACCCACACCCACTGGTCGGTGGTCCGCGACTGATCCCAATCGCCCCAGCGGATGTCATGGAGCGTGTTTTCCACCGGCTCGCCGAGGGCCTCGTGCACCCGTTGCGTGAGCAGGCCGTCGAGCCCGGCGCACTCGTCCACCTCGTTGAAGTGCACGAGCGGCTTGCCCTTGTAGAGCGGCTTCGATGAGCCCGCCGCCGCCACGGGCGGCCGCTTCGAGTCGTTGAGCATCCCCTCGACGAGATCGCTGGCGGGCAGGAGATCCTTGAGTCCCTGCTGGTATTGGATGCCGACGGTATCGCAGCCGAAGCGGTCGGCGATGCGGACCGCGGCGACATACATCTTGCACTGGGCGAGCACCTGGGCCCGGGTGAGGTCGGTCGATTCGTTCCTGCCGAAGTGAAACGTCATCCCCGCCTTCTCGATCCAGCGGAAGACCTCCTTCGCCTCGGCGTCGGTCACCTGCATCGTCTCGTAGTAGAGCGCGCTTTGGCTGAGCCGCTCCTTGAAGACGCCCGTGGCGTGGAGCAGGTGGTCGGGGATGATGGCGTTGAACATCCCCATGCAGCCCTCGTCGAAGACGCCCATCAGCGCCTTGCGGCTGCGGAGTTCGGCCGCGATCGCCTCGGCCGTGTGCGCGAGCGCGCGAGGAATCGACACGTTGGCGAAAGGCACGACGTGGCTCGTGTCGTGGTGCACCGCGCGGTGGTCGAGCCACGCCTGCAGGTGCCGCCGGAAGCTCGGGCTCGCAAAGTCGTCGGCCCAGAGCGTCGAGTAACGCACGCCCGCCTTCGTGAGCGAGCCGTTCAGGTTGAGCATGCCCACGAGGCCCGGCCACTGGCCCGACCAGTTGGCCACCGTGAGGATCGGGCCGGAGTGGGTCGTGAGGCCCGGGAGCACGTGGTTGGAATACTGCCAGACCGCCTCGGCCACGACGAGCGGCACCTCCGGATCGATGGCCGCAAAGACGTCGAGACCCTCGCGGGCGCTGCCGATGAAGCCATGGCCACGGGCCTTCGACACGCCGTGGCCGCGTTCCAGTTTCCAGCCGGCGGCGGCAAAGGCCTTGGCGAGATCCGCCTCCATCGCGTGCTGCGCCGGCCAGCAGGCCCGGTTGGCCTCCTCGCGGAGGTCGCCGTTGGCGACGAGCACGGCCCGGCGCGTGCCGGCAGCGATGGGCTTGGGCGGCGAGACGCGGGACGGCGTGGCCATGGTCGAATCTCTCTCGAGGGTGCGGACGGGTCCCCGGAAAATCGGTTCGAGCCGGGGCGGGAAGCACACATGGAACCGGACGACGAGCCGGAACTATACTCACTTGCCCGTCCGGTCGTCATTGCCGGAATGCCGATCACGTGTTGCCTGTTTGACGAGCTGATTTCCAGTCCGGTTTCAGTTTTGGCGTTTCACTTCTGCGGAGATCTCCCGATGCATCGCCTCGTGCCCGTTGGCTCAGCAGTATGGATCGTGGCCCCCTGCCTTCTGGTCGCTTCCACGGCCGTGGTGGCGGCTGACCCGGCGCCGGCTGCGGCACCGGCCGCCACCGCGACGGCACCGGCCGCCACGCTGCCCGCCTTCACGCGGTGGGTGATCGCCGGCGACTACGCCCGCGACGGCGCCACGCTCGTCACCGCCGGGGGCGAGAGCCTGCTCTACCGGCCCGGCGACGTCGTCGTCTGGAAGGCGGATGGCACGCGGGAGGCCGATCTCGCCGGCCATCCCACCGCGGTCTGGGCGGTGAAGATCTCGAAGGACGGCAAGCTTGCGGCGACTGCCGGCTACGACGGCCTGGTCAAGCTGTGGGATCTGCCGGCACGGGCACTCAAGGCCGACCTCAAAAAGCACAAGGGCTGGGTGCGAGCGCTCGATCTTTCACCCGACGGCACGAAGCTGGCCACGGCCGGTGAGGATGCCACCGTCGTGGTCTGGAACACCGCCGACGGCAAGGAGATCAAGACGATCACCGCCCACGCCGGGCCGGTCACCGCCGTCGCGTTCTCGCCCGATGGCGCGACGATCGCCACCGGCGGCGGCGACAAGCTCGTAAAGCTCTGGGACGCGGCCACCGGGAATGAAAAGGGCAAGCTCGAAGGGCACACCGACGCCCTCTGGGCCGTCGCCTATTCCCCCGATGGGTCGAAGCTCGCCACGGCCGGAGCCGACCGCACGATCAAGCTCTGGAACACCTCCGACTCGAAGGAGCATGCCACGCTTTCGGGACACAAGGACTGGGTGACGAGCGTGAGCTTCTCGCCCGACGGCACGCGGCTGGCCAGCGGCAGCCTCGACGGTGCCGTGAAGCTCTGGGACGTCAACGCCAAGGGCGAGCAGGAGGGACCGGAGGCGGCGAAGTCGAGCGTCTGGTGCGTGACCTTCGCTCCCGATGGCAAGACGATGTTCGTCGGCACGCATGCCGGCGGCAAGCTCGTGCCGACGCCCGCTGCCAAGCTCTTGCCGCCGCCACCGCCGCCGCCCACTCCTCCGCCGGCCCCCGCTCCTGCCGCTGCCCCTGCGCAGCAGCTGACGTCGGTCGTGCCCACCGAGTTCAAGAGCATGGCCGGCGCCACCGCGGCGATCGCCGCCGACGGCACGGTCACGGTCACGGGCACGCTCGCCAAGGACACCTACACCCTCAAGGCCGTCGTGCCCGCGGGAGTCGTGGCGAAGGCGATCACGCTGGCAGCACTGCCCGATCCCAGCCTGCCCGGCCAGGGACCCGGCCGTTCGGGCGGCGGCAACTTCGTGCTGAGCCGATTCGCCGTGCTGTTTGGAACGCCGGGGGCGGCTGAGACGCCGAACGCCCTGAAATTCGCCGGCGCGAAGGCCGATTTCGAGCAGGCCAACTATGGCGTGGCCGGCGCGATCGACGACAAGCCCGAGACGGGCTGGGCGATCAGTGGCGGCACGGGCAAGGAACACACCGCCACGTTCGAGATTCCGGCCGACGTGAAGCTGCCGGCGGGAGCCCCGCTGGCGATTACGATCGACCAGCAGTACGACGACGGCACGCATGCCCTCGGCAAGTTTCGGATCGCCATCGTGCAGGACGCGCCGCCCGCGGCGGCACCCGCTCCCGCCGCCGCGCCGGCCCCGAAGCCGGAAGCGGAAAAGAAGTAACCTTCGTTTCTGCAACACAGAAACACAGATTCAAGAACGAAAGGATTGCGAGGATGAGTTCACGGATGCGCGACGTGGCGATCGGTGCCGCGGGGACGGTGGTGGTGCTGTTGGCCGTGGCCTTTGGCGCGGTGCTCGGCAGCAGGTGGGGTGTGCCCGGGCGGTTGCCGCGGGTGGAGGCCCTCACCGCGCAGTCGGACGAATCGTTCGCGGTCTGCACCGTGCCCCTCGATGTCGGCGTCGAGGGATTCTTCATGCTCGACTTCGAGACGGGTGATCTTTCCGGGGGCGTGCTCAACCCCAACACGTCGCAGTTCGCCGCCTCGTACAAGCACAATGTGCTCAAGGACTTGGGCTTCAAGGCGGGGCAGGCGAAGAATCCGAGGTTCCTGCTCGTCTCGGGGGTGGCCGAACTGCGGCGGGGCAACATGACCTTCGCCTCGTCGGTGCTCTATGTCACCGATTCTTCCACCGGCACCACCGTGGCGTACGGCATTCCGTGGAATGCCCAACAGGCGGCGCTGGCGGCGCCGCTGGTGCCGCTCGACGTCGCCAAGCCGCGGGGTGGCGGGGCGAAGGTGAAGTAGGAGCGCCCGTGGGACACGAGACCTTGGAAATCACCGTCATCGTGAATGGAGAGTCCCGCGGCGTGCCCGCGGGCTCGACCGCCGGCGATCTCGTCACGGCCCTGGGGTTCGCGGGCCGGCCGCTCGCCGTCGAGGTCAACGAAGAGGTCGTGCCGCGGGCGCGGCTGGCAGACTGTAAACTCAACTCCGGCGACCGCCTCGAACTCGTGACGCTCGTGGGCGGTGGCTGACCGGCCGCACTCGCGCCGCCGTCTTCCCTCCTGCCGCCTATCGAGCCATGACCCAGCCATCAGCCGTGCCATCCACCATCGCATCCTCCGCCACCACAGTCGATGAACCGCTGCGGGTGGGCGGCATGACGCTCGCCAGCCGGCTCGTGGTGGGCACGGGCAAATATGCCAGCCATGCCGAGATGCAACTGTGCCTGGAGGCCTCTGGCACCGACTGCGTCACCGTGGCGGTGCGGCGGGAACGGCTCATCAACGCCGCCGGCGAGAACATCCTCGATCACATCGACACCTCGCGGTACGTGCTGCTCCCGAACACCGCCGGCTGCTACACCGCCGACGACGCCGTCCGCGTGGCCCGCCTCGGCCGCGAACTGCTCCGTGAACTGGGCAACCCCGGCGCGGAGTGGGTGAAGCTCGAGGTGCTCGGCGACAAGCGGACCCTCCTGCCCGATCCCGTGGGCACGCTCGAGGCGACCCGCCGGCTCGTGGACGAGGGGTTCACCGTGCTCGTCTACACCAGCGACGATCCGGTCGTGGCAAAGCGGCTCAAGGAGATGGGTGCCGCCAGCGTGATGCCGGCGGGCAGTCCGATCGGCTCCGGTCAGGGCATCCTCAACGCCAACAACCTGCGGATCTGCATGGAGTATCTGAAGGAAGGGGATCCCGACTACCCGGTCATCGTCGATGCGGGGGTGGGTACGGCCAGCGACGTGGCGGCCGCCATGGAATTGGGTGTCGATGGCGTGCTGCTCAACACCGCGATCGCCCACGCCGCCCACCCGCTGCGGATGGCGCAGGCGATGCGGGCGGCCTGCTTCGCCGGCCGTCAGGCCTGGCTCGCCGGTCGCATCCCGAAGAAACTCTACGCCACCGCCTCGAGCCCCGACGAAGGCCGCATCGCGCGGCCACACTGAGGACGCAGCCTCCAGCCATGCTCGCCAAACGCATCATTCCCTGCCTCGACGTCGAGAGCGGCCGGGTCGTGAAGGGCACGCGGTTTCTGGACCTCGTCGATGCCGGAGACCCGGTGTCGGTGGCGGCCCGCTACGAGGCGGAGGGCGCCGACGAACTCGTCTTTCTCGACATCACGGCCAGCCACGAGGGCCGCGCGATCATGCTCGACGTGGTCCGCCGCGTCTCGGAAACGATCTTCATGCCGTTCACGGTGGGTGGCGGCATCCGCACGCTCGACGATGCCGTCCGGCTCATCCATGCCGGCGCCGAGAAGGTCAGCATCAACTCTTCCGCCGTGCGGACGCCGGAACTGGTCACCGCGGTGGCCGACCGCCTCGGCAGCTGTGCGACCGTCGTGAACATCGATCCCAAGCGGGTGGTGCGCGAGGGCCGCGAGGTGTGGGAGGTGTTCGTCAACGGCGGCCGGGTGCCGACGGGGCTGGAGGCGGTCGCCTGGGCCCGGCAGGTCGAGTCGCTCGGGGCCGGGGAGATCGTGCTGACCTGCATGGATCGCGACGGCACCCGCGACGGCTACGATCTGGAGATCACTGCAGCGGTGAGCCGGGCGGTCGGCATCCCCGTCGTGGCCAGCGGGGGGGCGGGCCGGCCGGAGCACTTGGCGGATGCCATTGCACTCGGCGGGGCGGACGCGGCGCTTGCCGCTGGCATCTTCCACTTCGGACAGTGTACGATCCGGGAGGTCAAGGAATTGTTTCAGCGGCGGGGCATCCCCGTCAGGCCCATGGCACCCATGCATCATGGCGACACTCGACCCCACGACCACCACGTCTGAACCGGCGTCGAACGGCAGTGCGCCGGCGGCCGCGCCTCCCGCGTCGGCTCCATCATCCGCGGCGGCGGCTTCCTCGCCAGTGCCGATCGAGCCGGTCGGCCTCGAGATCGACCGGCTCTTCGAAGCGATGGTCAAACTCAACGGCAGCGACCTGCATCTCAAGGTCGACAAGCCACCCTACATGCGGGTGAAAGGGGCGCTCCAGCCGCTCAAGTATCCGCCCATCGGCGCCGAGCAGATGAAGAAGCTCTGTGCGCCGATCATGAACGAGCGGCAGCGGGCGATTTTCGACACCGACGGCGGCGCCGACTTCGCCCACACCTGCCTGGTCGACGGCGTGCGGTGGCGGTTCCGCATCAACATGCTCACGCAGCAGGGGGCGTGGGGCCTGGTGGCCCGCCGTGTCAACAACACGATTCCCGACTTCGAAAAGCTCTTCCTCCCGCCCTCGATCGAACGGCTTTGCCAGCTCGACCAGGGGATGGTGCTGCTGGCGGGCGTGACGGGCTCGGGCAAGAGCACGACGATCGGCTCGATGCTCAACTACATCAACCGCAACTACCGGAAGCACATCCTCACGCTCGAGGACCCGATCGAATTCGTCTTCACCGAGGACAAGTGCCTGATCAACCAGCGCGAGATCGGCAACGACGTGCGGAACTTCGAGATCGGCATGAAGCACGCCGTCCGCGAGGATCCCGACATCATCCTCGTGGGCGAGCTTCGCGACGTGGAAACCTTCAAGACGGCGATCCACGCGGCCGAAACCGGCCACCTCGTGTTCGGCACGATCCACGCCGCCAGCGCGTCGAGCTGCATCGGTCGTATCCTCGACCTGTTTCCGCAGGAGGAGCACCCCTCCATCCGCAGTGCCATCGCCTTCAACATGAAGGGGATCGTGGCCCAGAAACTGCTCAAGTCGATCAAGCCGGGCGTGAGCCGCGTGCCGGTCGTGGAGATCATGTTCATCGACGTGCTCATCCGGAAATATGTGCTGGAAGAGCAGGACCATCTGATCGCCGACCATATCAAGAAGTCGACCAAGGACGGCATGCAGGATTTCACGCAAAGCCTCAAGGGGCTCATCGACCAGGGGCTCATCGACCGCCACGACGCCCTCGAGATCGCTCCCAACCGCGAGGCGCTGGTCATGGCTCTGAAGGGTATCAGCTGATGGCGCGGCGGGGTTTCCTGATGGCTGGAGGGGCCGGCACGATGGCGCGGGCGGGCGGCCGAGGGCTCGCCGCGGCGGTGTGTGCGGGCTGGGCGGTCGTGGCCCGGGCCGACGATGTCTGGCCTTCGGCGAGCCCGGAGTGGCTGTCGCGCGATGCCGACGGTGGCGTGGCGCTCCTGCCGCTGATCTGCTGGTGGGCGTGGATCGCCGCCTGGGCCGCCACCAGCGACTGGGTTTTCCGCGACAGCAACCGCTTCAAGGTGCGGCCCGAATTCTGGACGGCGTGCGCCATCTTTCCCTTTGCGGCCGCGAGCCTGTTGGCCTGGTGGATCCCATGGTCGGCCGCCGGGCAGGCCCTGATGGCGTTGGCCTGGATCGTGCCGCTCTATGTGTACGGCCGTGAACGGAATCCGAAGGCCCCGCAGGCAGAAAGTATTTTCACCCGCGTTCACCTCCAGCGGGCGGTCAGGGCGACCATGCGCAGTCTGGGCATGAAGGTGAAGGTCGAAGACGTGGCCAGCGACGGGCTGCCGTGGGTCAGGTTGCTGGCGACAGCGGCGGAGACGCCCGAAGAAAACCAGAAATGGCAGGAGGAGGCTGCGGCGCTGCCAGGCTTCGCAGCGGCCACCAAGCTCCTGCAAGAGGCGGCGGCCGCGCGGGCGACGACCGTCATGATCGACATGGCTGCCGATGGCTTCAGGGTGGGGCACGAGGTGGATGGCATTCCTGGCCCTGCCCGTGGTGTGACGACCCCGTCGAAGGGTGTGGGCAAGGCCAAACAGCCTGAAAAATGGGGGGATGCCCCGCCGCTCGACGCGGCGCTGGGGAATGCCGCCGTGGCGGCGCTCAAGGTCATCGCCGGCTCCGCTGCCGCCACGCTGAGTGGCGAGCGCGACGCCGGTTTCACGATCGAGGTGGATGGCAAGAAGCGGCCGTGCCGACTGGCGGAGCGAGCCACCAAGACCGGCAAGCAGGTGTCCATCACGTTGGACACCCCGCCCCTCGTGCCCAAGAAACTCGAGGATCTCGGCATGCCGGGGGCGATCGCCAATCGCGTTCGCGAACTGATCGCCTTGGAGAAAGGCCTGTTCGTGGTGTCGTCGCCGCCGGTGGCGGGCTGCACCACGACGTTCGATGCGGTGCTCTCGGCGACCGACCGGCTCGTGAGGGATTTCGTGTCGATCGAGGAGAGTGGCAAGCCGCCCAAGGAAGTGCAGAACGTCAAGCCGTTCCGGTATTCTGCGGCGGCCGGTGAGGCCCCTGCAGCGGCACTCAAGGCGGCGATGCTCGAATATCCGCGTGCGGTCGTGACCCGTGACCTGGTCGACAAGGAATTCGCCGTCAAGCTGATGGATCTTGCCGATGACCAGCAACTGGTCCTTGTCAGCATGCGTGCCGGCGACGCGCTCGACGCCATCCAGAAGCTGCTCGATCTGGGCATCGATCGGGAGCAGTTGGCCCGCTGCCTGTTGGGATCCCTCTCCCAGCGTCTCATCCGCAAGCTTTGCGTCAAATGTGCCGATCCGATCGCCACGCCACCGGAGCTGCTGCAACGGCTCAAGAGCACGGCGGAAGAACTGCCGCAGATCAAGCGGCCCTCGCCGCACGGCGGCTGCCCGGTCTGTGCGGGCCGGCAGTTCGTGGGCCGCACCGCCATCTTTGAACTGGCCGCCGGCCCCACGCTCAGGCAGGCCATCGCCAAG
Organism: Pirellulales bacterium; assembly: GCA_044369655.1. Taxonomy (GTDB): domain Bacteria; phylum Planctomycetota; class Planctomycetia; order Pirellulales; family UBA1268; genus CAMCQY01. The sequence continues at coordinate 21,803 of JBILWX010000027.1, read as the reverse complement.
GGAGTCGATCCCAAGGTGCTCCGGCAGGCGGCCGTCAAGGACGGCATGCGCTCGCTGGCCGACGAGGGGCTGGCGACCGTCGCCGCCGGGACGTCATCGCTCGATGAGATGCAGCGGGTCTTCGCGGTGAAGGCCGCCAGGAAGGAGGCCGGTGCTGCCGGGCCAAAAAAATGACCATCACTCTCGTGCTCCTGGCGATTCTCGCCGCGGTCACCGGCATGCTCGTTCGCGAGGGACTGTGGCGGGCACTGTTGATGTTTTTCAACGTGCTGGCGGCGGCGACCGTGGCCACGGCCTGGCATGCACCACTGGCCGGCTTTCTCGAAGGTCATCTGCCGACCTACACCTACCTGCTCGACTTCCTGTCGATCTGGGCGATTTTCTGCGTCGTCATGGCCCTGGCCCGCGAGGCGACCGACCGTCTGGCTCCCACGAAGGTGGAATTTCCCCAGCTCGTGGAGCGGATCGGGGTCGGGATCCCGGCGTTTCTGACAGGCTGGATCATGATGGCATTCACGGCGGCGACGTTGCACACGGCGCCCGTTCCTCGCGACCTCGTGCAGCCGACGCCCGAGGCGCGGATGTTTCTGGGGCTGGCTCCCGACCGCAAGTGGTTGTCGTGGGTCCGCGGCAGTTCGAAATCGGGGCCGTTCTCGCGGCCCGATACGGCGTTTGATGACCAGGCGGACTTCATCCTGCGGCATGCCGACAGACGGTTGAAACTCGAAGGGGAAGAGGGGCTTCGCACCGCGGCGAAGTGATCGGACATGGAAGCGACGGGGGAGACGATCGGTTACCGCCCGGTGAGCAGGCTCGCCGTGGCGGCGGCCGTGGCGGGCGTGGTGTCGAGCCTGGCGCTGACGACTCCGCTGCTCTGGATCCTGCCGTTGGTGGGCGTGACCCTGGCGGTTGCCGGGCTGGCGGATGTCGCGCGGGCGGGTGCCGAAAAGGCGGGGCGGACGGCCGCCCTGCTGGGCCTGGCCCTGTCTGTGGGTTTCGGCGCGCAGGCCGTGACCACGACTGCGATCTCGCGCTGGATCATGGAGAGCCGTACCACGGCCGCGGCTCGCTCATGGCTCGACGCCGTGCGCGAGAATCGTCTGGCGGATGCCCGGAGCATGATGGCCCATCATCTGCTGCCTCGTTCGGAGTCGGACGACCATGCCCATGGTCCATCAGGGCATTCCGACCACCACGAACACGGCGACGCCCACCAGTCTTCGATCGATGCGCTGCCGGCGGTGAAGGCGATTCTCGGCTGCGGCAGCGCGGCGGTGGGGGACGTGCGGTGCACGGGGCGCGACGAGGAAACGGGGGAAGGCTGGTCTGCCCGGGTCCGATTGTCGCCCTGTGGGAACGGCGGTGCCGTGGAACTGCGGCTCGTGTTGCAGCCCGAAGTCATCAACGAGGCGAAACGACGCGTAGAGCGTTGGACGATCGCGAAGATCGACCTTGGGCCGTAGCGGCTGACATCACCCGAACGGCGTGAAACACCGCACGGCGTGGATCGATTCGGCGCCCGCGGCGAGCATCACGAGCCGGTCGAAGCCCAACGCCGCGCCCACGCCCTCCGGCATCGCCGGACCGTGGGCGTCGAGGAGCCGCTGCGGCGTGGGGAGCACCGTGCGACCGTCCGCCGCACGGATCCGGTTGGCGGTGGCGATCCGTGATTCGAGCACGCTGCGGCTGGTTTCCTCCTCCCAGCCATTGGCCAATTCCACACCCCGCACGAAGAGCTCGAACCGTCGTGCCGCCCGCGGGTCGTCGGGGTCGATCCGGGCGAAGGCCGCCTGCGACACCGGCCATGCCTCGAGCATCGTGGGCCGGTCGCGACCCAGTTGCGGCGTGATCACATCCGCGAGGAGCCGTTCGAACCAGCGGTCCCATTGCTGGTCACGACGCTGGACTTCGGTTTCCGGCGGCGGATCGATGCCGGCCCGCCGGCCGGCGGCAGCGAGGTCGGCGAGGGTCGCGGTGAGCGGGTCGACGCCCGCCAGTTCGACGAACGCGTGCGAGCAACTGATCCGCTCGATGCCGCTGGTGCCAAGCGCCCCCCGGCAGAGGCGTTCCAGCAGCGTCGCGGCGTCGGCGAGCGTCGTATCCGGCGCATACCATTCGAGCAGCACGAACTCGACGTCGTGCTGACGACCGCGTTCGCCGGCCCGGAACGAGCGGGCAAACTGGTAGATCGGTCCCGAGTCGGCCGCCAGCAGTCGCTTCATCAGGGCCTCGGGGCTCGCCTGCAGATAATGCGGCGGCCGATCCGGGCCGTCGATCTGCACGGCGATCGGATCGATATGAGCCTCCGGCAACACCTCCGGCGAGAGGACAGGCGTGTCGACCTCGACGAAGCCCTGACGATCGAAGACATCCCGCAGGCCGGCGCGGATGCGGCTGCGGAGTTCGAGAATCGGCCGTGTCGCCATCGAGGGCTTTTCCGGAGGCGGTCAGAGGTGGAGGGCTTCTGCCTTCCTGCCCACCAGTGTCTCCGCCGCCGCCCTGGAGACAAGGACGGGGCACGATGCCCGTCTGACGACGCCCTCCGCGACGCTCCCCATCAGCATGCGGCTGATGCCAGACCGTCCGTGCGTGCCGAGCACGATCATGTCGACGCCCTCTTCGGCGGCGATCCGCACGATCTCGCCCGCGGGATCGCCCATCGTGAGCCGATGCGTGAACGGCACCGACGGATCGGTCGGCTTCACCTCCTCCAACATCTTCAGGATCCGCTCCGAACTGGGTTCGGGCAGGCCGTAATAGAGTTCACCCGCGCCATACGCCAGTGGCGGCTCCTCCACGTGCAGAATCAGGAGCGAAGCGGACTTCTGCCTGGCCAACGCCTCGGCATGCGGCAACGCCGCGTCGCTGGCGGTGGAAAAGTCGGTGGGGACGAGAATGACGCTCTGTGCCATGGCCGGGAACTCCTCTGGTGGGGGCTTCCACTGCCAGGAACGAAGGACGACTGAATCGAGGCTCAATTCTACGCCCCGCCAAGTGTCGCGGTTCGGGGCTGCCCGTGCCCCGTCGCCGGACGTTCGCTCCGGACATCCTGTCCTCCGCTCACTCGATGCTGCCTGCGCTCCGGCATCCTGCCTCCGCTGGTCAGCAACGCCGGCTCCCGGGGCACGGGCAGCCCCTCGGCCTTCGCCGTGCCCCGACGCCGAGTCAATGCAGTCGCATGCCGGGAAGGGCGCCTGAGTCGGGGGAGAGCAGGTAGACACCCGTGGCGCCTGCGCCGCTGGCGGCCACCACCATTCCCTCGCTCAGCCCGAACTTCATCTGCCGCGGAGCCAGGTTCGCGACCACGACGACGAGCCGGCCGACGAGCGATTCCGGCGTGTGGAACCCCTTGATGCCCGCGAACACCGTCCGCGTCGCATCGCCACCGAGGCTGATCGTGAGCTTGAGCAGTTTCTTCGCTTCGGGCACCTCCTCGGCGGCGACGACCCGGGCCACGCGGAGATCGACCTTCGTGAAGTCGTCGATCGTGCATTCTGGGGCGAGCGGTTCGGCGGCGAGCGGTTCCCCCGAATCAGCGGGGACAGCATGCGTTTCCATGGACGTCGTTCCTTTCGTGGCGGGCGGATTGGAGGGAATGTGGGCTGCGGTTCGTGCGGCAGTCGTCCCGCCGGCCAGCGCCAGGGAGTCGGCCAGCAGGGCCTCGATCTGCGCCGGTTCGACGCGACGCATGAGCGAACGGAAGCCGCCGACGGGCTGGCCCACGAGCGGTCGTTGCGACTCCTCCCAGGAGAGGATGGGCCCGCCGATCAGTTCGCCGGCCTGTGCCGCGAGCGCCGGCAGCACCGGCGCGAGGTAGACGGCGATCTGTCGGAAGAGGTTGAGCGCCACGCTGGCCACGTCTTGAAGTCTGGCGGCCGATTCGGGACCGGCCTTGGCAAGCTTCCAGGGCTGCTCGGCATCGATGAAGGCGTTGGCCCGGTCGGCAGCCTGCATGATCGTCCGCATCGCGCGGGCGAAGTCGCAGGCTTCGTAGGCTTCGGCGATCGCGGTCCCGTCGGCGGCAGCGGCCGCGAACAAGCCGCCGTCGTCGGGATACACCGGGGAGAGGCCTGTCGGCTCCAGCCAGCGTGCCGTACGGCTCGCGAGGTTGACCACCTTCCCGATCAGGTCGGCGTTCACCTTCGCGGCGAACTCCTCGAGATTCAGGTCGATGTCGTCGATGCCACCGGAGAGCTTCGCGGCGTAGTAATACCGCAGCATGCCCGGATCGAGATGGGCGAGATAGGTCCGTGCCAGGAGGAAGGTGCCCCGGCTCTTCGACATCTTCTGGCCGTTGACGGTGAGAAACCCGTGGATGTGCACCCGTTTCGGCAGTGCGAGGCCGGCCGCTTCGAGCATCGCGGGCCAGAAGAGCGTGTGGAAGTAGGTGATGTCCTTGCCGATGAAGTGGTGGATCTCCGCCGCCTGTCCCGCGACACCGCGGTGCCACCATGACTCGAACGCGTCACCGTGGGCGGCGCACCACTCGGCGGTGGCGGCCAGGTAGCCGATCGGTGCGTCGAACCAGACGTACCAGTAATGCCCCGGGGCGTCGGGGATCTCGAATCCGAAGTACGGCGCGGGCCGCGAGATGTCCCAGTCGCGAAGCGGATCACAGAGAAAGTGGCCGGCGAGGTAGTTGGCAATCCGCGGGTCGAGCGCCCCGGAACGCTGCGTCCACTCGTCGAGGAAACCATGCATCTGTTCGAGCGTCACGAACAGGTGCTCCGCCGACCGCACCTCCGGCCGCGTTCCGGAGAGCGTGCTGACGGGGTCGACGAGATCGGCCGGCGTATAGGCCGCGCCGCACTGCTCGCAGGAGTCGCCGTATTGGTCGGCGGTCTGGCACCGCGGGCAGGTGCCGCGAACGAAGCGATCGGCCAGGAAGACGCCCGCCTTCGTGTCGTAGAGCTGCTGGACGTCACGGGTGGTGACCAGCCCGCGATCCCGCAGGCTCCGCCAGATCTCGCCGCACAATCGGCGGTTGGCGTCGCTGTCGGTGGAACCGTAATGATCGAACGCGATCTGGAAGCCTCCGAAATCGGCGAGGTGCGCCTCCCGCATGGCGGCGATCAGCTCCCGCTCGCTGCGGCCCTCGGCCTGGGCGCGGATCATGATCGCGGTGCCGTGCGTATCGTCGGCACACAGGTAGATCGCCCGGTGGCCGCGCAGCTTCTGGAACCGGACGAAGATGTCGGTCTGGATGTACTCGACGAGGTGCCCCAGATGGATGTGCCCGTTGGCGTAGGGCAGGGCGGAGGTGACGAGAATGCGGCGGGGGCGTGCGGTCATGCCGGGTTTCTAGAGAGGCTCGGGCGTGGTGGGAAGACGAGCGCCGGGGCGGCGCCGCGGCCTTTTATACCCACGGCGCGGAGTCTGCGTGGCAAACCGGGAAACCGTGTGAAAGACGGGTGGAATGGGAAAGCGCTCGAAATGCCGGCGATCGCAAAATGGTCTTGTCGCCACCACGCGCGGGCGGCACCATCCCGCCCCGTCGTCGGCACTCCGCCGGTGGCAACGCAGCCCGATCAGCATTCCCCGCCCACCAGACAGTGCCGGAGCCACGGATGACACGGTTCTCGCGACCTCTCCTGGGAATCACCGCCGCGATTGGCCTGATGGCGGCGTGGGCGGCAGCGGCCTGTGCCAATCCCGCTGCCGTCGCCGCCGGCGACGTTGTGCTCCTCAATTTTTCCGCGTCCTGGTGCGGCCCCTGCCGACAGATGGCGCCGCTGGTGGGCGAGATCACGGCGGCCGGCTGGGTCGTGCGGCATGTCGATGTCGATCGCGAAGGAGATCTCGTCCGTCGCTTCGCCGTCACCGGCGTGCCCTGCTACGTGCTGTTGGTCAAGGGACAGGAAATCGGGCGCATCAACGGTGCCACGACCCGCGGCGAACTGGAAAACCTGCTGGCGAAGAGTCGGCAGCCGCTCGGCCTCGCGGCCACGGCGGCGGCTCCGGCCGCCACGTCGATCGCCGGCATCCCGCTGCCGGTCACGCCGGCGGGAGGTCCGCTCTCCACCGAGCCGCCGGCTGCTCCCCAGGTCGCCAGCGCCGCGATCCTGACACCTCGTCCACCCGCTGGAAACGTCCCGCCGGATCGTCTGCCCGCCACACCGAGACCGCGGCAGTCGCCAGCGCCGGCGGCGTCAGACATGCACGCTGCCGGCGGCGCGCCGCTCGATCCCGCCCGACGGGCCGCGCTCGAGAGCCAGCTCATCGCCGCCACCGCCCGCCTCCTGGTCGAGGATTCGCACGGGGTATCGCGGGGCACCGGCACCGTGATCGACTGCCGGCAGGGGGAGGCGCTGATTCTCACCTGCGGTCATATTTTCCGCGACTCACAGGGCAAAGGCCGGGTGGAGGTCGACCTCTTCGGTGCCGACGGGCCGCGCGGCGTGGCCGGTCAGGTGGTCTCGTGGGATCTCAAGCGCGACTTGGCGCTCGTGAGCATCTTCACCGACCGGCAGATCGAGCCGGTGCGTGTCGGCGGTGCCAGTCGGAGCACGCAGGCAGGCGAGTCGGTGGTCACGGTCGGCTGCGACGGCGGCGACGATCCGACGATCCATCACAGCCGCGTCACCGCCGTCGACAAGTATCTGGGGCCGGCGAACGTGCAGGTTGCCGGGCAGCCCGTGCAGGGACGCAGCGGCGGCGGACTCTTCACCGTCGACGGCACGCTCATCGGCGTCTGCAACGCGGCCGACCCGGCCGACAACGAGGGCCTGTTCGCCGCCCTTCCCGCGATCCACGAGCAGCTCGACGAGGCCGGCCTCGCGTTCGTCTACCGCAGCGTCTATCCCAGCGGCGGCGCGGGCGACGTCGCCACGCTCTCGTCGGGCCCCGCGTTGCCGAGCATGCCGGCGGAGATGCCGCCGGTGTCGTTCGACCGTCGCGATCGGGCCGACGCCCTGCCCACGGCGGCCACGGTCCAGGCCGGTGCGCACGCCGGCATGCCAGCCGGTGGCCAGACCGCCGGTGCGCCTCCCTCCGTCGAGCAGAAGAAGCTGTCTCCCGGCGAACAGGCATTGGTCGATCACGTGTGGCGGCATGACGGGGATGCCGAGGTGATCTGCATCGTGCGGCCGCGGAGCGGACCGCAGACGCCCAGCGACGTGTTCGTGCTGCAGGGCACGGGCCGCGAGTTCGTCGAGCAACTCTCCAAGGCGCAGGGGGGGCATGCGGCTCCCCACCACGCCGCCCCCGCCACGAACCGGTCGGACGTGGCCACCCTGCCCGCGGCCGAGCTGAAGCGGTAGGCTGCAGCAATGCGGCAATACCTCGTGCGTCATGGCGAAAGCGTCTCCAACCTCGAGGGACGCGTGCAGGGACAGGCGGACGTGGAGCTTTCCGACTCGGGCCATGCGCAGGCACGGCAGGTCGCTGCCTGGAGTCGGGCACTCGCCGAGGCGGCTGCGGAAGGCGGCAGCCTGACGATCGGCGAGATCTGGTCAAGCCCGCTCAAACGGGCCCGCGAAACGGCGGCCGTGATTGCCGCCGCCGTCGGCCTGCCGGTGATGGTGGAGGAGCGGCTGTGTGAGCTGCATGCGGGAATCTTCCAGGGCCATCTGTGGGGCGATTTGGAGGCGGCGTTTCCCGAAGAGGTGGCACGGTGGCGGTCGGGTGACGTGCACTATGTCATTCCCGGCGGCGAATCCCGGGCACAGCTGGCAGCCCGCGGCCGCGCGGCGCTCGAGACGCTCGCCGCCCGTGACACACCGGGGATGATCGTGGTGGCGCACGGCGGCGTGCTCACCGCGGCGCTCGGCAGCCTGATCGGCCGCGAGCATCCGCTGCTGGCGGCGGCGGCCGAGCGGCCGTTCACACGGCTCCCGGCGCTGGCCAACTGTTCGGTGACCCACCTCGAATGGCCCGGCCCTCGGCTCGTGTCGTTCAACGAGACCGGGCACCTCGCCTGACGCGGGCAGGTCGGAAGCGCGCGAGGAGTCCCTTGCTGGCGCTGCGGGCTTGGCTGGCGGCCGGGCGTGGATGGCGGCCGGGCGTGGATGGAAAAGAGCCCTTACGAGAGGCTACTTGTCCGTCACCTCGATCGTGACCGGATCGGCATTGACGCTGTTCACGGCGCCCTGGCCCGAGCGGCCCGTGGCACGGAGTGTGACGCGGCCGCGGCCGAGCAGCTCGGCCGGCACCTCGATCGTCGTGTCGCCCCCGGCGGTGCGTCCCAGCACGCGGCCCATCGAGTACACCGCCACGCCGTCGAGACCGGCACCCGCCACGCTGACGCGCACCGTGCCGCTGAGCTTCACTCGGGTCGGCTCGGCCTCGAGTGCGAGCGTCTTGCCGTGGTTGGCACAGCGCACGGGCATGATCAGGCGGCCTTGCGATTGGATGGTGGATCCTTCGATCGCCACCACGCGCAGCTCGTGATGCCCGTCCGCCAACTGTGTCGTGTCGAGTGGAAACCGCTCGCCCGGGCGGCACTCCGCCAACTGCACGCCATCGACGAAGAGCACGAAGCGGTCGATCGTGCCCAAGGCACCGCCGTCTCCGGCCGGGAAGCGCGGGGCCGCCACGGTCGCCCGCGGCAGCAGCTCCACCAGGCCCGAGAGCGGCCTGTCGACGGCGACCGTCGTGCCGTTGGCGGCCAGCACGGCATCCACCTTGGGGATCACGGCCCAAGGACGGCAGAGGGGATCGCCCACCACCAGCAGCTGATAGGGCGACTGCACCGACTGGTAGAACGCTTCGGCGAGCGTGGCGCCCCGCGCGTAGTGCACGTGGATCGCGGCGTGGGGAAACTTCGCCTGGAGGGCGTAGGGTTCGATCACGGTGCCGCTGGAACCCGCGGCACCGGCGCGGATGAAGGCCGACAGCGGCGTCTGGCCGGCTGATGCCGTGAAGATGCCGCCATAGCTGGTGAGGTTTTCGCAGATGGCGCCGGGCAGGATCGTGCTCCCGCTGGCCGGCCAATCGAAATCGGCCGCTCCCGTCATCAGCCCCGCCACGTCACGCCTGCCCGTCGGGAGCACGCCTGAGACGACCTCGGCCGTGACGCCGAGAGCGTCGAGTGCCCGCACGATGGGTGGAAAGGCCGGGCTGCGGGTCTTGGTCCGCACGTCGTCGTTCGTCACGAAATAGATCGTGCCCGGGGGCTTCGTGCCGTCGGCGGCGACCGCTGCCGCCAACCCCCGCACGATCTCGGGCACGGAGTTGCCCCGTCCGGCCGTCACGCCCAGCATCACCGAGAGCAGGTAGCGGTTGCCTTTGTCTTCCACCACCTCACCCTGCGATCCAAAGCGATACAAGCCCCGAAAGCCATCGGTGGACTTCGGCACGCCCTCGGCGTCGAGCGGCCGCCAGTAGCGGTTGCTCTGCGGATCGAGCCAGACCGGGCCCTGTCCGCTCCGCACCGCGCCGTAGAGCATCGTCATGCCGGTGAGTGAGCCCGAGGGGAACTTGTGGAGTTCCTGGGCCTTGAGGGCTGCGGGCAGTTCCTCCGCAAAATCGATGCGCCAGGGAAAGTCGCTCGAATAGACCACGCAGTTGATCTGTGGAGCGAGCCGCCGGCCGTCGATGGCCTGCAGCACCGGGGCAAGCAGTTCGCTGCGAAACGTGGCGATGTCCACGCTCTCGGTGCTTTCCCGCCACGGCAGCATGAGCACGTTGATCGGGGGAATGCCCCGCAGATCGGCATACGCATTGGCCACCGCAACGCTGTCGGGACTCGAGGCATTCACGACCAGAAACAGGTTCTCGGGTCCTCCGCCTGCCTGCGCGGCGGCCGACCATGCGGCTGCCAGCAGAAGACACGCGACCGATGAAAGACGCGGATTCATGGTGAGGATCGGGCCTGACGGCGGCGGACGGGGAGGGTGTCGGACGAGCAGGACCGACTTCCTGCCGGTATGCATTAGACTATCGCAGGAAGGAGTCTGCATGAGCGGCTGGCATCGGATGCACACAAACACGGCGGCTGCGGTCCTACTGGCGGCGGTGCTGCCGGGCATCGGCCGGGCGGAGGAGCCGCCGGAATTCTCCGGACAGAGGGCGTTTGCGCACCTCGAGACGATCTCGGGATTGGGTCCACGGCCGAGCGGTTCGGCCGCGATGGTGAAGCAACGCGAACTGACGGCCGCTCATTTCCGCGCCGCGGGCGGCACCGTGCGCGGGCAGGCCTTTCAGATCCGCGACCGGCGGACCGGCCAGCCGGTGCACATGGAAAACCTCGTCATCGAGTGGCATCCCGACCGGCGCGACCGGGTGCTCATCGGCGCGCATTACGACACGCGGCCGTTTCCCGACCGGGATCCCGTGGACCCAAAGGGCACTTTCATCGGCGCCAACGACGGGGCGAGTGGCGTCGCGCTGCTGATGGAGTTGGCCCGCGCCATGCCGACGCTGCCCGGGCCCGTGGGGGTGGACTTCGTTCTCTTCGACGCCGAGGAATATGTCGTCGCGGCCCGCGATCCCTACTTCCTGGGATCGACCTTCTTCGCGCGACAGTATGCGGCCGAGCAGCAGGCGGGCCGCCTCCGGTATCGCTACACGTGCGGCGTGATCGTCGACATGGTTGCTGACCGCGACCTTGAAATCTGGCAGGAACAACAGAGCGTCACCTGGCCCGACACCAGCCCCGTCGTCGATTCGATCTGGGCCGTGGCGGCCCGGCGGAACGTGCGGCAGTTCGTCCCCCGACCGAAATACTCCGTCGAGGACGACCATGTCCCGCTGCGGATGATCGGGCGGATTCCCACCTGCGACATCATCGACTTCGACTATCCGCACTGGCACACCACGCAGGATACGCCGCGGCAGTGCGCCCCTGAGTCGCTGCAGGCCGTCGGTGGCGTGCTGTTGGAGTGGCTGCGTGATGACTGGCTGCGTGGGCAGCGGTAGCGAACGGGTTGACCGCAGGCGAAGCGGCCGTCGCACGCTTCCGCCTCGCGGGCCATGCGGATCTTCATGCGGAGCACACGGATGCACGACGCCCCACCTCCTCGACGCGAACCGCTGGCGGTGCCGGAGTGCCGGGTGATCGGTATGCCGCTCAGGCTGTCGCTGTGGCTCGTGCCCGAGGGGGCCGACGTACTGGAGGGGGATCGCGTGGTGGAACTGCTCGCCGGCGGCGCCACGATCGATCTGGAGTCGCCCGTCGCCGGCCGACTCGTGGCGCACTTGGTCGACGAGGACGAAGTGGTGGCTCCGGGCATGGTGATCGCCGAGTTCGAGGCCGCGCCATGACGGAGTGCCCGATGCCTTCGTGGGCGGCGTTGGATGACCGCCACGTCAATCGCCTCGCCCTCGCCGGCGCGATGACGATGTTTCTCGTGCAGCCGCCGGCCGATTGCTGGATGCTCGCCTGGCTGGCGCCGCTGCCGTGGCTGGCGGTCGTGCGGGCCGACCGCCTGACGGCGGTGCATCCGTGGCGGAGCCTCTGGGTGGGCGGCTTCTGCCACTGGCTGGCGGCCATCCACTGGCTGCGTCTGCCCCATCCCGCCACGTCGATCGGCTGGGTGGCGCTGTCCGCGTATCTGGCCTTGTACGTGCCGCTGTTCGTGGCGATCAGCCGTCGGCTGGTGCACGGCTGGAAGTGGCCGTTGGTGGCGGCGGCGCCGCTGGCATGGATGGCCTGCGAGCAGATCCGCGGCTGGGTGCTGGGCGGCTTCACCTTCGGGGCGCTCGGCCACACGCAGTGGCGATGGACCATGCTCATCCAGATGGCCGACTGCCTGGGAGCGGTGGGTGTAGGCGGGGTGGTGATGACGGTGTCGGCCGCGCTCACCGACGCGCTTCTGTCGCGTGGCGGGCGGGAGCGGCTTCGCGCGGCGCTGCCCGTGGGCGTGGCTGCCGTCGTGCTGAGCACCGCCCTCGGCTACGGCGGCTGGCGGCTGCGTGGAGAGCCGCAGGCGGAAGGCCCGGGGATCGATGTGCTGCTCGTGCAGGGATCGATCGACACCGAACTCAAGCATGATCCGGCCGCCGCCGGCGACGTGGTCCGGCACTACGACGAGCTCACGATGGCCGCGCTCGATGCGGGCGGTGCGACGCGTCCCGACCTCATCGCCTGGCCGGAGACAATGTGGCGATGGGGGCTCCTGGAAATCGATCCCGACGAGGTGCTGCCGGAGAGCGTCGTCGAGCAGACGCTCGCCGGCCGGGACGCCGCCGGTCCCGTCCCGGGACGGCCCGCGTCGTCGGCCGCCGACAGGCAGGCGGCCTGTCGGCGGATGCTCGAAGAGGAGCGTCTGACGCTGCTGGCGGCCTTCGCACGTCGGTATGACACGCATTGGCTGGTCGGCCTCGACAAGCAGGTGGTCACGCCGCACGTGGCCTCCGGGGCGAAGCACTACAACTGCGGGCTGTTTCTCGATCCCGAGGGCGTTCCGCTGGCGTGCTACAGCAAGCAGCATCCGGTGATGTTCGGCGAATACATCCCGCTGGCCGATCGCTTTCCCTGGCTCTACCGGCTCACGCCGCTGCCCGCCGGTTTGACCGCCGGCACACAGCCGGTCGCCGTGACGATCGCCGGCAGGCGTGTGGCGGTGAACATCTGCTACGAGACGGCCCTGCCGGAGGCGGTGCGGTCGCTGGTGCGCGAACTTGGCCGCCAGGGCGGGAGGCCCGACGTCATCGTCAACCTCACCAACGACGGTTGGTTCTGGGGATCGAGCGAACTCGACATGCACCTGACGGCGGCGATCTTCCGGGCCGTCGAGGTGCGGACGCCGCTCCTGATCGCCGCCAACACCGGTTTTTCAGCCTCGATCGACGGCAGTGGGCGGCTGCTCGAGAGGGGGCCGCGCCGGGCCACCGGCACCCTGCGGGTTCGCGTCCGGCCCGACGGACGCGCGAGCCCGTGGCTCGTGTGGGGGAGTCTGCCGTTGGGGGTGTGCGTGGCGGTTGCAGCGGTCGCGCTGCTGTCGGAATGGCCGTGGCGAGGGAGTCTGGAGACGCGTTGACCCGCCTGCCGAAGAAGCCGTAGTCTGAGGGAATCGGGCGGGAGACGGTGCCAGACCGCCCGTCGAATCGACTCCACCCCGTGTCCGTAGTGGTTCGACCATGAAAAACGTCATCGGCAAGATCTTCGTCTTCGCGGTCTTCGTCATGAGCCTGATGCTCATGAGCTTCGCCGTCGCCATTTATTCCTCGCACATCAACTGGCAGGAAATCGCCGAGAAGACGAAGCAGCAACTGAAAGATCTCAAGGAAGAAGAGGCGAGCCTCAATCAGGAGATCACGCGGCTGACGGCGAACATCGCCGCGTCGGAGGCGGCACGGGATCAGGTGATCGCCAAGTTTCAACAGGCGCTCATCGAAAAAGACAAGGAGCTCAAGACGCTCAAGGATGCCCGCGACGAGAAGCTGGCGGAGATGCAGGAGAAGATCGCGGATTTGGCCACCGTCGAGGACGACCTCACCCGGGCTCGCAAGGACGTTGAGAAGCTCCAGGCCGAGATTCGCGACAAGCAGCAAAAGGTCGACGCCCAGGTGGATCGGGCCGCGGAAATCGCCGCCCAACTGCACGAGAAGGAGTCGTTCCTCGAGATTGCCAACGAGCGGAAGTCTCAGTTGGAAAAACAGGTGGCGCAGGCGCGTCTGCTGCTCAAGCAAAACGGACTGTCGCTCGACAGCCTGCCGAAGGATCGCGTGCCGACGATCCAAGGCGTCGTGATGGCCGTGGCGGACGACGCCATCGAGGTGTCGTTGGGCTTCGACGACGGCCTGCAGACCGGACACCAGATCGAGGTCTATCGCAACGACGAGTATCTCGGCCGCGCGATCGTGAAGAGCGTGAAGCCCGACCGCGCCGTCGCTGTGCTCGTCAGGGAATACACCCGCGGCATCGTCCAGCGGGGCGACAAGGTTACCACCCGACTCAAGGCGTGATCTTCCTGAGCTGATACTCCTGAGCTGATACTCTTGTCGGGCTTGAGCCTTTGGGCATCATCCCGGACCCGAGCCTGCCGGCAGGCTCACAACCAGCGCGAAAGCCATGGCCGACGATTCTTCCTCCGGTTCCCGCCGTCCGCCGATGAACGTCTACACGGCGATGCTCCTGCTGTCGTTCATCGCGGTGTCGGCCGGATGCCTGATTCTGGCGTTGGATCTTTTTTTCCGCCGGATGCCGTTGCGGCCGTAGCACTTGTCCGAAGCCACGAGGCCCGTTGGCTCCCGTCACGGTTGTCGCCATGTTCGGCTGGATGCGGTCCCGACGACGTCGCTCGATTCGCGAGCGGCCGTGGCCGCCTGCATGGGACGAAACCCTTTCCCGCAACGTGCGGCAACTGCAGTGGCTCGACGACGATGAGCGGGAACGGCTGCGGGCGTGGGTGGCGGTGTTCGTCGCCGAGAAACGGTTCGAGGGCTGCCGCGGCATGGCGATCGACGACGAGGTCCGTCTGTCGATCGCGGGGCAAGCCGGGCTGATCGTGCTGGGCATGCCCGAGGAGTTCTACGACCGCCTGCAATCGGTGCTTGTCTACCCGGGTGACTACGTCGTGCCCCGGTCGACGCCGCTGGATGGAGGAGGCGAGCTGGAGTGGCAGGAGCCGCGCCTGGGCGAGACCTGGAACGGCGGCAGCATGGTGCTTTCCTGGCCGCGGGTCGTGGAGGGAGGTCGGCTCCGAGACGGGCCACGGAGCGTGGTGATCCACGAGTGTGCCCATGCCATCGACCTGCTCGACGGCGAGATCGACGGCGTGCCGCCGCTGGCCTCGGCAGCCGCGCGGCGGGAATGGGTACGGCGGATCACCGAGTGCCGGGAGCGGTTTGCCGACGCGCTCGACGAGGGACGGTTCGTCGCGTTCGACGACTATGCCGCCGAGGGAGCGGGGGAGTTTTTCGCGGTCGTGACCGAGTGCTTCTTTCAGGATCCGCACCGGCTCCACCGCTACGACCGTGACCTCTACGCGCTCATGGCCGAGGCGTGGCGGCAGGATCCGAAGGCCCGCGTGCCGGTGCAGCGGGGGCGGTAGCGGGGGGGCTGTCAGCCGCCTCCGCCAGGGTCGGCGTACCCTCCGCACCGCGCGGCGCCAGGCAGACGAGCATGCCCGATGAGGAGGCCAGCAACAGGCGGTCTGAATGGATATTGACCACCGGCTGGGTGAAGGGGCCCAGGCAGAGCCGCTCGCGGGGCGTGCCGTCGGCCAGATCGAGCGCGGTCAGCTTCCCCAGTTCGTCGACCAGCCACACGCGGCCACCACCGATCGCAAGGATCGTTCCGGTCAGGCAGGTCTGCCACGCTTGTTCGCCCGTTTCAGCCGAATAGGCGACGAGTCCCAGGTCGCCGAGCGATACCACGATCGTGTCACCCGCCAGAAACGGCCCGGAGACGGCCGGGCCCGGCAGGACGGCATGCCACGTCAGTTGCAGTTCCCGGAGGGTGGCGGGGAGATCGATTCGCGCCAGGTCGCCCGTCGTGGTGGCTGCGAAGAGGCTGCGGCCGCGGGCCACCGGTGAGCCGGCGGGCGGATTCACGAGCGAGAACTCGAGCCGCCGCCATTCGAGATCGCCGGGTTGCAGGGAGACGAGCAGCCCATCAGACGTGCACCATAGCACCCCTTCGCCGAGCGGAAGCGGGGCGGTTTCGATGCGGTCGCTGCCGCCGTCGTGGATGGCGACGGGCAGAAGGCTTTCCTTCTGCTGCCACGTCGCCTTTGTTTTCTTGGCGGGTTTTTTCACCGGCTTCTTCTGGGCCGCAGCGTTGTCGGCCGTTTTCGTCGGCTCCAGTGGATGCCGCAGGGGATGGGAGGCGAAGCGGCTGACCGTTCCGGCCGACGTGGGCGCGTAGACCCAGTTTCCGATCACCGCCGTTCCCGCCGACGCGCATTGGCCGAAGGTCTCATGCCAGCGGACATGGCCGGTCGTCCGCTCGAGGGCGGTGATCCCGCGTTCATGGGCCACGGCGACAAGATCGGGACCGATACCAGCCCGCGTGGTCACGCCGTCGCGCGAGCCGACCGGCTGCGACCAGAGCAACGATCCGGGGCGGGGCGAGCCCGCAGGAGAGACACCGTCGCCCCACGGGGCTGACTGGATGGCGTGCACGGTGCCGTCGCTGGTCTGGGCCACGACAAGGCCGTCTCCCACGACCACCTGGTCCAGCCGCCAGCCGCTGGCCAGAGAGGGAAGTTGCAGAATCCACTCGCGCGTCAGTCCGGCCTTGTCGGCCGTGAATTCGTCGGCCGCCGTGCCGGCGAGGCAGCTCTGGCCCCGGGCAACCGCGGGAGCGTTCGCCAAGGATGCCACCGCCAGCAGCAGGCTCAGGTGGGCTCTGGGATGAATCCTGGGAAACATGGGATGGGGCTGAAGAGCAGGGGATGGGCTGCGAAAGCTGCGGGCCTGGACTCCCGGACGGTCAAGCTTAGCCCACGAAATCATGGCTCGCGAAAATGCTAAACTCACGGTTTTCGGCGGGGCGCCGCGGCCCCCGACGATCCCGGCCGACCGTGAAACAACGAGGCACCGTGTCGATGCGGCAGGATTTTCCGACCGATTCCAGGCCCCCCTCGGCCGATCCGAAGCGGCCCCGGCCCAGCGATCCCGCCGCAGTCCTGCTGGGGTATCTGAACTTCTCGTCCGGGGCCTTCGATCCGGCCGTGTGGCGGGCGATGAACGAGCTGTTTGCGGCCGTCGAGCCTGCCGGGGCTGACGAGGCCGGCGCTGCCAACCCCGACGGCACGATCGCGGAAATGCCCGCTGCCGCGGCCGGCGTGGCCGCCCACCTCCGCGAGCGGCTGGAGGCGTTGGCTGCGACCGAGGCGGCATTCCGCGATGCCCGTCAGGCCCGGGCGGTGCTCGACCTGCTCTTCTCCCGTCTGCTCCCGGCGTACCGTGCCTTCCATGGCGATCTGCTCGAACATCAGCCGCCAGGCGGGCTCGAGCGGCCCTTCTTTCTGATGGCGGCAGCGCAGGCCATCCTCAACGGAGAACCCACGGCAGACGATTCCGAGCTGGCCGTCCAGGCGGCGATCGGCAGACTCAATGACTACGTGGGGTGGCGGCCGGTGGCCGTCCTCGAGAATGGACGGCTCTCGGAGCCCTATCCGCACGAGCGCGTCCGACCGATCCCGCTGTTCATCAACGGCGTGGGGGCCGCCCACGGTCGATACCGTCATCTCGTGGCCGAAGCAGTGGCGATTCTGGAGCAGGCGCCGGCACACCTCCTGCGGCAGGCCGACTTCGACCTCGCGCTGCTCGAGGAGTTGGCGTTCGATCCACGCGCGTTCGACTTTCTCCATCCAGCGGCGAGCCGTCCCAACTATCTCTTCGGGCTGTGGGATCCCGCCCGCATCGATGGCCAGGGCTTCTATCGGCGGATGGTCGTGCAGCAGGCCACGCTCGACGGCATTCTGTCGTGGCCCGAGGCGGCGGTCGAGTCGTCGGCCGATCGGGCGATCCTACGGCAGGCGGAGCTGCGGCGCGAGGCGGCGGCGGTGCTGGCGGGTGTGATCCTCATGGCCTCCGGGCTTTCTGGTCACGGGCCGGGAGCCGCCTCCGCGAGCCTGCCGCTGGCCGACCTCTTGCCCCGGATCGCCGGCTATCGCGACGAGTTCTACCGTTGGTTTCTGACGCAGCTTCCGGTGGAGCATCGGCGGCGTTTGGACGAGGAAACGCAGCGGCTGCGACAGCCGTTCGGCGGCGTGCGCCGGCACATCAACAGCCTGCTTGCCAGCCGACGGGCGCGGCAGGTGGAGAGTGTCGCGCTGGCGGCTGTTCTCGCGCGATTGGGCCGTGCGGAAGGTGCGGAGCAGATGGCCGGCATGGTGCCCGCCGCGTCGGCACGGATGGCAGCCCGCATCACCAGCCGGGTCGTGGCGGCTCGGCAGGCGTTGCGGCAGACCAGTTCCTCCGACCAGACCGCCTCCATGGTGACGCTCGATCAACTCGACGATGCCAGTGCGCTGCTCATGCGGGCGGTGGCCTGCGGCGCGGTGGTCGACCCGTGGAATATTCTCGGTCTCGGCGGCCAGTTTCCACTCCACGAGGCCGGAGGCGAGAGTCTGACCGATCCGCGGGTGGACGATCTCGTGGCGATCACCGGATCGATTCTCGATGGTTACGCCGCGGTGTGGCGGCAGGCCGGGCTCGACGGTCCGCCGGCCTCGGCGGCGCGGGCGGCGACGGCGGTCGAAAAGTTCGGCGGCTGGTGGGACCGGTTCGCAACGACGACCGTGTCGGGGGTGCCGCACCTCTCGGGCCGCGAAGTGCGCGACTCGGCTCGCGAGGTGATCGCCGCCCTCGCCCGGCGGCGCGAGACGGCACCCCTGCCGCCTCCACCGGGGTTCTGGCGGCAGGAGGTGGCGTCCTTTTCCTCACCCGAGACCCACGAGCAGGCCACCGAATGCCTGCTGCTCGAAGGGGATCTCGATGGAGCGATGGGGCTGCTCGTGCACTGGGCGTCGTTGTTGGAGGGGCAGGCGATCAGCCGCTCCGGCAGCGTCTGGCTGGCGGAGGCCGGACGCTGGTTGACGCGGGCCTGTGCCGACCGATCGGAGGCCGGCAGATCCCGCGTCAGGCGGTTCATCGAGCTGATCGAGGCCAACACCAGCGGCGTGGCCGACGTGATCGAGGCCGCAGCCACCGGCCGTGAACCGGGAGATGCACGCCCGACGGGTCGAGGTGCCGCCGCCCCGGACGACCTCGAGGGTGGCAGCGCGTTCGAACAGGAGGATGAGGAGGAGCGTGGCGAGGAGAGCGTGGCGTCGGCCTATGAATCGATGGTCTGGCGCGACTCCACCGACGATGGCGTCGATGGAGGCATGCTCGACATCGGGGGAGGAGAATCCGCGACGCTGGCGGGCGTGGCGGCCGTCGAGGATGCGGCTGAATTCATGACCGGCGTGTTTCGGCTGCTCGCGGATGCGGTGGTGGCCTGGTGCACGATCGATGCGGCCGAGGGCACGCGGGCAGCCCCGGCCGAAATCGAGTCGGTGTCGGGGTGGCGGCATGCGTTGCGGCGTCTGCGGCGCACGCTGATCCGCGCGGCTGCCGCGGTGGCCGGCCGCGATGCGACGCCGCCACCGGGAATGTCGCCCACCGAATTCGACAAGCTCCGTTGGCATCGCGATGCCGCCGCCGAACAGCTGATCGAGGCCGCGGTGCAGGCGGGCGAAACGCTCTGGATGCTATCGGCCCGACTGCACGCAGCCCGCCGACGGCCCGCCGCACAGAAGCTGCGGCGCACCGCCAAGGCGTCGATCGGCAGGTTGTTCGCGGCGATCTTCGCGGGGGATGCGGCGGCGACAAGGGAGGAGCTGACGCTCGTGCGGAGCAGGCTCGTTGGCAGGATGGTGCTCTACGTGCCGTTGGCCCGCGGTGGTCGACCCGGACACATCGTGCTGGCACGCAGCCGGGAGCGGCTGCTGACGCGGCTGGCGGCCTGCCTGCCCCGGCTCGGGCTCGTGGCGGAGACGGCCGACATGGTGCAACTCGCCAAGGCGTTGGAGAGCCGACGGCCGCGCGGCGCGGCGAGCGTGAGCGAATTCGACCGGGTGTTCGAGGCTGCGACCAAGTCGCTCGTCGAGCGGATCGTGGAGACCGCGTCGATGGCGGAGCCGGGCGGGCCGTCGCCGCCGCCGGCCGTGGTCACGCAACGGATTCTCGATGGTCTGTCGTTGCTCGTACCCCGTCTGCTCGACACCTGGACGACCCACGCCCGACAGCTGCGGCTGTCGGTGCTGGAACGCGTGCGGGATGATCAGGCGTTCGCCGTGATCCAGGAATTCGTCGAGCGGTATGGAGCCGGACTCTTCACGCAGCAGCTTCTCTCGCCGCCGTCGCTCCGCGGCATCCTGCGCGGCGGTGTGCGGAAGTATCTCGAGCATCTCGTGGACCGCGCGTCGGGCGAGCCCGACGACATCGAACTGACCGATGGACCGGCCTTGCCGCGGCGCCCGGCGCGGCTGCTCGCGGATCTGGCCAGCGGCGCGTTGCCGATCAAGCAGGCTGCTGCCAAACTGCGGCTGGTGCTCGAAAGCGTGGCGGAAAATCACGCCGAGTATCGCGACTGGAACTCCACCACCACGCAGTCGGACCGGGGCGAGTGCCTGCACGTGCTGCTCGACTTCCTGCGGATCAAGGCGGAGCACGAACGCATCGCATGGACGCTGCGGCCGGTGAACATGGCGCACCGCGTGCTTGCGCGGCGTGCGGCTGGCGACGCGGCGCAGGCCTGGCGGGAACGCATGCAGGACGAGACCGGCGCGACGGCCGCGAGCCTCGCCGAGCGGCTGACGCAGCGGGAACACCAGTGGGGGGTGCGGCTGGCGAGCCTGTCCGATCGGGTGCGGCGGCCCTTCACCATGGCGCTCGAGCATGACGAACTCGAGGCGCTCGTCGTGCCCGCGGTGCAGGAACTCTTTACGGGCAGTCCCGCCGGTGCCGGCGGACGGCTCGAGGAGAACGCCAGAAAATGTCTGGGGGCGGCGAGTGGCTCGGGCGTGGAGGTGCCGGCCTGGCTCGACCGGTTGACGACCGCCGTGGATCGGGCGATCGAGCAGGCCGAAGCCGGGCTCTCGGCGGGGAACGTCGCCGGTCCGGATGTCTGCCGACTGCCGGACGCCCTGCCGTGGGCGCCACTGCCCTGGGATGCCCTGCACGCGGCACTGGCGAACTGAGGCGCACCCCATGATGAACGCAGCGGAGAGAGGGCGTTCGTCGCGGCCGGCGGTCGCCGTCTGGTTGGCGGGCACGATCGGCCTCGATGCCTACGGGGCGATGGCCGAGCGGCTGGCGTGGGAGGTATCGGAGCCGCACGGCCGACCGCCGACGCTCCTGCTCTACGATCTCGTGCCGTCGATCACGATCGGCAGGCTGGGTTCGCGGGCCGACCTCGGCCTGTCCGACGACGAATTGCGGTCCCGAGGGCTGGAGGTGCGATTCGTCGGTCGCGGGGGTGGTGCGGTGCTGCACGGGCCTGGCCAGATCGGCATCAGCCTGTTTGCATCGCTGGCGGATCTGGGGCTGGGGCGGCACGCGGTGGGCCCCTATCTCGAACGGCTGGAGGCCGGGCTGGAGGGGGCCGTTCGCAGCCTGCGATGTGGTGCGGCCCGCGATTCCCGGATGCACGGCATCTTCGGCCGCACCGGGCTGCTTGCGGCCGTCGGCGTCGCCGTGCGGCGGGGGGTGGCCTGGCACGGCGGGTTTCTGAACATCCAGCCCCCTCTCGAGCTTCACCGCCGGATCAGGAGCATGCCTGTCGCCGCCGGGGCGGGAACGCATACCATGGGGTCGGTCGAGGCCGACGTACAACGCCGCGTGCGGCTGCAGGATGCCCGAGCGGCGCTCGTCGAGCATCTGGTCGACGCCTTCGAGTTTCCGCGATCGCACATCCAGTCCGGCTTCCCGGTCCCGGTCCGGGAGGCAGCAGCTTCGGAGCGCAGTAGAAGTGTCGGATAACAGCATGGCCTCAGCATTCGGTTCTCTCCCGATCATCACCGTCGACGACGGCGCCGGCCCGAAGACAGGCTGCGGCTCCGTCGCGACTGCGTCGCCGTCATTGCAGCCGTCGCGCCGGCTGCCCTCCTGGCTCCGGCGGAACCTGGAGCCGGGCGGCGGCCATGGTGAGACGGCACACCTGATCGCCGAACTGGGTCTCGAGACGGTCTGCTCGTCGGCGAAATGCCCCAACCGTCTCGAGTGCTGGTCGGCTCGCACGGCGACCTTCATGATTCTCGGCAACGTCTGCACCCGTCCCTGCGGTTTCTGCTCCGTGCCGAAGGGAAAAACGGAGTCACTCGAGCAGGACGAACCAGAGCGGGTGGCCGAGGCGGCGAAGCGGCTGGGACTCAAGCACGTGGTGATCACGAGCGTGACCCGCGACGATCTGCCCGACGGCGGCG
>JBILWX010000108.1:0-11796 GCA_044369655.1 Pirellulales bacterium | reverse complement strand
GTCAGCCTGTCCAACAGGAGCGGACGATCCTTCGCGGCGTCGGCACCGAATGGGACGACGGCGCGGCCAGACCGCGCGACGCAATCACGGCGGCGGTCGCCTGTCTGGTCGGCCTCGGAGGGCGTGGCCTGGCGGGGCAACTGGCCGTCGATGACGACGTCGTCTTCCGTTATGCCGGCCACTACTCCCACTTCCCGCGGTGTGCCGAATCGCTGGAACTGCTGCTTACCGATCTCTACGGCGTGCCGGTGCAGGTGCATCAGTTCATTGGCCGCTGGCTCGACCTCGAAAAGCCGGACCAGACGCGGCTGGGCACCCGCGAGCATCCCGACGGTTGGAACACCCAACTCGGGAGCATGGCGATCGCCGGATCGCGGGTCTGGAGCGTGCAGTCGGTGCTGGAAATATCGGCCGGGCCGCTGTCGCTCGAACAGTTTCGCCGCCGGCTGCCGGGCACGCGCGAGCTCGCGAAACTCGGCGATCTCGCCCGGCTCTACATCAATCTCAATTACGACATCCGCGTGCGGCCGATCCTGGCGGCGGGAGATGTGCCGATGACGAAACTCGGCGGCGCGATGGTGGATGCGGATGGCTCACCAGCCGGCAGCCGGCTGGGCTGGACGACCTGGCTGCTCAGCACGCCGTCGCCCGTCGACCGTCGCGATGCCGCCTTCGCGGTCGTGCCGTAGGGTGACGTCGGGGCGCAGCAGGCAGGACGTGGCCGTGGCATGCAGGGCCGTGGCGACGAGTGAGACCTGCTCGCCGCTGAGCCAGATTCCGTGCGGCGGCAAGCTGGTTAACTCAAAGCCTGTGTGGCGCTAGCCCTCAGCCGAATGGCGCTAGCCCTCAGCCGAATGGCGCTCAACCCAGATGGATCGTCTTGCCGTCGATTGTCACGTCGTCGTCGGCCAGTTCGGTGATCCGGCCGGCCTTGAGGTCGTAATCCCCTTCCACCTTCGTGTGCATCCGGCCGATCCGGCGGTGGAAGGTGTCGGTGATCCACTGAGTGGCGTCGTTGAACCGCTCGAAGAGGTGGCGGGCCGTGAGTTCGAGCTTGGTGGCCACGATCTCGACCAGGTCGCTCTTGAGAAACACCCCGTCCTTGGCCAGCATCTCGATCCGGCCCCGGGGCGCGTGAAACTCGATGTCGCCAGGCGCGGTGAACGTGGTCGTGCCGGTGCCCTCGAGCACGCCGATCACATACCACTCCGTGCCGCGACTGATCACAAGCACGGTGTCGCCCACGACCGGGGCATAGCTCTGTGCCACGGCGATGCGGGCCGTGCAGCGGCCGCCCGGATGGTCGAGCTCCACCTGCTTGTACGACACCGCCGCCACGGTGGCGGGGCCCAGGTAGGCAGTCTCGGGAGCCGGCACGGCCGGCGGCTCGCGGAGCAGTTCCTCGACGGCGAGATGGGTGTTTGTAAACGTGGGCTTCATGCGGCAACTCCTGTCGATAAGCCGTGCGGCGCCGTCGGACGAGATGGCGGTATTGTAGCAGACGGATACGGGGCGGCATCCTCCCGATGGGTCGGCCTCGTCTTCCCGGAACAGGCCCTCTGGTGCTGCCCCAGGGCACTCACATCCCGGCCGAGGAAATGAAAACAGGCCGACGACGTTCGGCTACAATTCCTCGAAAACTGTGCCCGCCGCCATCTGAACCCCTTCGTCCACAAAACGTGCATGGTGCGCTGATGACCTCTTTTCTGATCATCTGCGGTGCCATCCTCGGGGGAACGGGAATGTTCGCCGGCACGTTTGCGGCCCACGCGGTCGGAAGCATCTGCAATTCGCCGATCCAGATTCGCAACTGGGACGCGGCTGTCCGGTCTTGGCTCGTACACTCGCTCGTGATTCTTGTAGCTGGCGTCCTCTCGCTGGCTCCTCAGGCATCTGCCGCCCGTGGGTTGCTGACAACGGCCGGCGTGCTGTTTCTGATCGGGACGGTTCTCTTTAGTGGTTGCCTAGCAGTCTTTGCGATCTCGGGCCGAGCGATCTTCGCTGCGATCGCGCCGCTGGGGGGCCTTGCGCTCCTCGCTGGATGGATGTTTCTCATCGGTGCTGGGTTCTGGATCGAATGACAAATGCTTCGCCTTCAGGTCACAGCCGGTAGATAGTATTAATAAGAGTAGTTCCTAGAGTTTGTGCGATTAATCTCTGCGCATCCGCAAGAAAGGACGTTGACTATGGCTCTATCGTGGAAAGAAAACTACGCCACGCTTATCACTGCGAAAACGTGGGATGAATCGGTCGAGGGATATAAAATCACAAATGTCCTCGGCCTTGCGTGGAACTATTATCTTGCCTACACAAAGTTCATTACCGGCTTGGATTTGACGATGGACATGGGGATGAAAATAGAAACGTTCGCTGCAAATTGTTATAAGCTTGGCTATGCGAGCGAATACAAGTCGAACACTTATCAGAGCGCCGACATGGCAAGTTCCATGTTTAAAATTTTCGAAAGTGAAGCTTTAGTGGCCGCGGCAAGCAAAAAGAAGGTGGAAGCTGAACAAGCTTTGATTGGAAAAATTCAAAGGACAGTGGCGTCCAAGATGGAAAGCATTAATGCGGAACAAGTCGCTGGTGGAACTTCGACTGAAGAGTGGAGTATTCAGAAGACGATTCAGGCGCCGGTGTTTAGCCTATTGTGTAGCACCGGCGCGACCTTAGCGGCAGGCACGGGCTTGGCAGCATTTAGCGAAGACGGACTGGCGCTCGACGGACTCATTGTTGAGCTTGGATGAAGTCGTGCCGCAATTCCAAGCATGAAAATTATATCCCGCAACAAGAACACGATTGCCCCGGGCTGGGTCATTGCCAACTTTCCGGACAGCCAGTCAGGCCTTAGCGCCGGGCTGGGTGCCAGTTTTTTCGTCAAGGCGAACTACCGGCTACGGCAGGGCGATGTGTCAATTCCCTGGACGGATGGCCCCGTGACTGGGTGTGGCGATGTCGCTCCAGACGGCAATCCGTTTCATGGCATCTCGTATGCCTCCGACTGGGTGGCCTACAAGCCGTTCGGCGAGTTTATGGCCGTTGGCACGGCCTATAGTCCGTCTCCCACGGGGAGCGTCGCGTATCAGGTGCGAATGCAGGTGGGTAGCGTTTCCAAGTCGCTCGACGTGATTGGCGACCGTGCCTGGAACACCTCCTTGCTTGGCCGGCACAGTCCCGGCCCCGCTTCGCCCGTGAAGGCAGTGCCGCTGACCTATGCCCATGCCTGGGGCGGCCCCAAGTATCCGTACAATCCCGTGGGCCGTGGCTTTCGCACCGACGCGATGCCCAATCTGGAAGTTCCTGGCGACCATGCCTTGAAATACGCGGCCGAGGCGCAGCCGGCCGGCTTTGCACCGATTCCGCCGTCGTGGCCGCAGCGGAGTTCGAAACTGCGCGGGCCCGACGGCCAGTGGCGGCGGCATCGCTGGCCCTGGCTGCCGGAACAGTTCGACTACACGTTTTTCAACGCCGCGCCGCCGGACCAGTGGATAGACGGTTTTTTTCGAGGGGATGAGTCGCTGCAGTTTGACAATATGCATCTCGAGCATGCCGTCTATACGACCCGGCTCCCGGGCATGCGGGCACGATGTTTCGTGACCAGGCGACAAGGCGATGACGATTCACAGCCTGCGAGCCTCTGCGAGGTGCCACTGTCGCTCGACACGCTGTGGGTCGACATGGATCAGGAAAAACTAACGCTTGTCTGGCGCGGCCGTACGCCGGTGCGGTCGGTCAAGCTGCGTGACGTTGAGAGTCTGCTTGTGCTGCTTGAGCCTCTTGACGAGCCCGATCATCCGCTTGCGCATTACGAGGCGATGTTTGCACAGGAGCCGGTGGTCGCAGAGGCTCCGCCAGCGATGGCCCGCGAGCGGACTGATTTTGCGGCGATGAAAGCTGACCTCGAGGCGAAGGTCGAAGCAGTAAGGAAAGAAATTGCCGAGGTGGAGAAACTTGCCCAACAGGCCATGAACGGGCCGCAGATGGCCAAGCTCAAGGCCGCCGGGCATGTGCCCCCCCCGCCGCAGGAGTTCGAGGCTGCCGTGGCTGCCGCCAAACAGAGCGGTGACAAGCAGCTCGCCGGATTGCTCAAGTCGCTGCAGAACAATCCTCGGGCCACTGCCGAGCAGATAGAAACTGCGAAGAAAGCATCGACGCTCTTCTCGCAAGGGATCGCCGATGTGTTGGCACTCCCAGGAAAAGTGGCCACACTCAAAGCTGAATTCGACGCGAAGATCGCCGCCGCGTTTCCTCCCAAAAAAGTGATCGACCGCACCGCGTTCGATGTGGAGGCGGCGCGTCGGGAGGGGTTTGCCAAGGCGAAATTGCGGGACGCCGGTTTCACTGGCCTGGACCTGTCGGGCGTTTCGTTCGCGGGCGCCTTTCTGCACGAGGCAAAGTTTGCCGGTGCCAAACTCTGCAGGGCTGATTTTTCGGGAGCCACTCTTTGCGGTGCCGACCTGAGCGGCGCCGATCTCACGGGGGCAAGGCTCGATCATGCCGATCTCCAGAAGGCGATCGTGGCAGGCGCCGTCTGGAGGCAAACGTCGCTGACGCATGCCAAGCTCAGCGGCCTCGATTTGACCGGAGCCGATTTCTCTGGCGCCACAGGGACGCGGCCCGACTTCACCGAGGCAATTCTGGCGAGCGCAACCTTCTGCGGAGTGAATCTTCCGCAGGCGGTATTTCGGAAAGCGGTCCTCACCGATGCCGACTTCACTCACACCCATCTCCAGGATGCCGATTTTGGCTTCGCCAAAGCCTCTGGAATCCGCATGGCCGATTCCGATCTCTCGCGGCTGCGGGCCGGCCATGGCGCCGACTTCAGCTGCGCCGATCTCAAGCGCATCAAGGCCGACGGATCGATCTGGAAGGGTTCCAATCTCGCGAAGGCCAATTTCCAGCAGGCAACGCTCGTGCGGGCGAGATTTCCGGAGGCCCGTCTGCCGGAGGTGATCTTCGATCGCTGCGATCTGGCCCACGGGGTCTTCGAGGATGCCCAGTTAAACGGTGCCGTCTTGACGAATGCCAATCTCCTCCGCGTGGCATTCGACCGGGCTGATCTCACCGATGCGTCCTTCGATAACGCCAACCTCTACGAGGCCGGCTTCTGGGATGCCGTGCTGCTGCGGGCCAGGTGGGAAGGCGCCGAGGCGACCGAGTCGCTCCTCGAGCAGATTGGTGGGAGAAACCGATGAAGTTTTCATTGGATCCCGCTGGCGACGTCACGATGACGCCCCTCTCCCGGAAGCAGGCAGAGGCCCGGATCGCCGCCAAGCAGCCACTCGACTGCGTCATGCTCAGAGAGATGGATCTATCGCACTGCGATCTGTCGCAGATCACCTGCACGAAGTCGGTGTTCATCAAGGTGAACTTTCGCGGGGTCAGCTTCGAGGGTGCGAAGTTCTCGCAGACGCTCTTCCAGGAATGTCAGATGGCGGGCGCCCGTGCCGCCGGCGTCACGCTGCACCAATCTCCCCTGGTGCAATGCGACCTCACGGGCGTGAGCTTTGCCGGCGGCAATCTCGACCAAAGCGCATTCATCGACTGCAGTCTCGCACAGGCAGACTTTTCCTGCTGCACGATGACGTGGGCCTTGCTGGCTGAATGCAAGGCGAAAGGAACGGTTTTGCGCGGAGCGACGATGCATCGCGCGGCACTCATAGAGAGTGACTTCAGCAATGCCGATTTCACATCCGCCGATCTGACCAACACCGTCGTCAAAGGTTCGAAGGTGGTCGGGGCGGTGTTTGCGGACGCAGTCGTGGATCACACCGTCTTCAGCGACGCGAATCTGACCGACGCCGATCTTTCGCGGGCCCTCCATAAAGAACCGCTCTTCATGGGGTGCCTGCTGAAGGGAAATGTTCTGCTCCCGCAGGACTGCGACGCTTTCTACTTTTCCGACTCCGATCTTTCGGCCATCGATCTGTCTGGAAAATCGTTCACAAAAGCGATGATGATCGGCGTCAAGCTCGACGGCACAAATCTCGCTGGCAGCGATCTGACATCGGCCATGCTTCAATCGGCCACGCTGTGCGGGGCGGATTGCACGCAGGCCACGCTCGCCAGCGCCTGGCTCATGGAGGCGAATCTCACCGGTGCGAAACTCGACTCGGCTGTCGTGAGCAAGGCCCGTTTGCAGGATGCCACTCTCACCGGCGCTTCCTGCCGGAATACGAATTTCACCGGCGCCGACCTGCGCGGGGCGATGTTCACCAATGAGCAAATGCGGGAGGCATTGCTGCCGGCAACGCTCCACTCCGGGCGATTATTTCGGGGCGTCGATCTGGCGAAACGGGATCTTTCCGAGTGCACCTTTACTGAGTGTGATTTTGAGGGGGCCAACCTCCAGGCGGCCACGCTCCAAGGCACACGGTTTGAAAGGTGCAACCTCATCAATGCCAACCTCAGCGAAACGCAGCAGGAGCGGGCGACCTTCTGCGATTCGAATCTCTCGGGGGCGACGTTTGCACAATCGCAGATGCAAGGCTGCACGCTGCGGGGTGTTGAACTCGACAAGACCGATTTCAGCGGCGTGCAGTTTGCCCGAACACCGCTCGAGGACGTGCCGCTGCTGACGGTGCGTTTTGTCGGAGCCACGCTCGACAAGTGCCGCATGCGCGGTGCAAAACTCGCCGGTATGGATCTCACTGGCGTCGTGTTTCGCGACTGCCTGATGACCGGCATCGACCTGTCGGGGGCCGTGCTCATCGGGGCCACGATCAAGGGCTGCAACTGCAGTGGCGGCAATCTCACCGGCACAGACGCCAGGCAGGTGCAGGGGGCGAATGCCGATTTCACCGGGGCGACGCTCGATGGTGCTGATTTCAGCGGCGCGCATCTGCTGCAGGCCGTGTTTTCCGGCGCGTCGCTGGCCGCGACGAAGCTGGCCGGATGCGAGTTGCGGCAGACGCTGTGGCTGAAGGCGAAGGCCCCGCGGGCAACGTTTGAAAACGCCAAGCTCTGCTACGCCGATCTGTCGTACGCCGATCTGACGTCGGCCGTGTGCAGGGGTGCCGACTTCACGGGGGCCAATCTGCACGCCGTCGTCAAGGAGAAAGCCGACATGGCGGGGGGCGTGTTCGTGAAGACAAAGACCACCGATGAAAAACGGCTCCGCGCCGAAACATGGCGACCGCCGCCGCTGCCGGCGTCAGCTTAGTTCGATAGTGTCTACCGTCTCGGCCGTGATCTCACCGCCCCAGCAGCACAGGCACTTGCTGCTCGAATCGAGAGCGGGCATGCCCTCGATCATGATCGTCGGCATTCCCGGTGTCCACGGAGCGGTAACCGGCACGCACGGCGCGTAGACACCGGTCACGGCAAACTCCGCATTCTCGGGATTCGCCATCGACTGGCACATCACGAACGAGAGGATGTTGTCCATCGGAATCGACGCCGCGATGTTGGCCGCGAACGGTCCCTCGGCGAGCACCGTTGGCTCATCGACGACCAGCGTCATCGGCATCATGCCGAACGAGCACTTGATCACCGAGCCCATGTTGACAAGTTCACCGGCCATGAGTGGGGTCTCCGGGTAGCAAAGAATTGACTGTGGATAGTACGGTCGACGGAAGGCGTGCAACTGGGCGGAGGCTGGTCGACGGGGACGGCCGGCCAGGTCAGGTCAGGCTCGGTCAGGTTTTTCCGATTTGGAGCTTGGTTTCGTGAGTCGGCGAGTAGACCTCGATCACCTGGTCTCCGGCAGTCGGTGTGAATTGCAGATAGTTGCCGCCGTCGTCCTGCACGATCAGCTTCTGGGCAGCGCCGGGCAGCGACAACGGCGGCGCATTATCGCCGTTGTACAGCGATCCGATGACGAGCGGGCGATCGGGATCGCCCTCCTCGAACGCCACCGCCACTTCGCATCCCAGGCGGGGCAGAAACACCGCGCCCCAGCTGGGGCCGGCCCAGAACTGCGAGCACCGCACCCAGGCGGAACTCGTGTCGTTGCTCTGGCCATAGCGATCCCAGCGAAACTGGAGCCGCAGACTGCCTTGGGCATTGGTGTAGGGCGTGGCCACATCCTGGCCCGCCGGCCCGACCACGACCGCCGTCTGTACCCCCGCGATCCGGGGCTGCGGCGCCGTCCTCGCCGGGCGAAAGCTGACGTCGGACGGAATCGCCTCCACGCGGCAGACGTGCTTGAATTGCCCGGCCTCACCCGGTCGGCGACTGGCCGTCTCCTCGTCCGACAGAGGATCGATGGAAAGATCGATCCCCGTCGTCAGATAGGTGCGATTGCAGTCTGACTGCGGGTGGTCGGTGAGCTTGAACGTCGTGCCCGCCACAAACCCCCAGCAGTGGGCCGTCCCCTCGAACCGCGATTCGCGGCAGGCCTGCTCCTCGATCCTGATGCGGGCCACCGTGTTGCCGACAGACTGCTTCATGTAGCCGCCCGGGTATTCATACAGCTCGATGTCGCCGTGTGGACAGGACTGTGTGGCGGAATCCTCGGCAAGCAGGGCGGAGCCAGGGTTCAGGGAGTCGTAGTCCTTGGCCGCGTATTTCCCCGAACGGAGACACTTGATCGACGTCCAGTGCGACACGTGCTCCCGATTCTCTGCCGTCCGGGCGTCTCCGCGATAGGGAACCGAGGCGTATCCAGGATTTGACTGATACGCTGTCGGTGAGTCGCAGAGCACCAGCGTGTGGCTGTCGGCCGTGTGGGCATGGTGGTATGCGATGCCGAACCGCTGCATCAAGCGGTGGACGAAGCTGGCATGCGTCTCGTTGTATTGCACGCAAAACTCGAGCGGATCGTAATTCTCGATCAAGCCCGAGCTGTCAAAGTCGGAGAAGTCGAGCGCCTGAAAAACAAGCTCCAAGACGTCGGTCGCCGATTTCTGCTGGAAGATCCTGGCGTCGGAACCCAGTTCCAGAAGTGCGAGCCACGGCCCCATCACCAGTCGGTAGCGGGTCGTGTCGCCGGCGGCCGCCTCCTGCGCGGCCTCGAGGACGATGCCGTTGAAATACCGCTCGCCACCCTCGGGGAGCGTCACCGTCACCGTCACCGCCTCGCCGATCAGCTTCCCGAGATCGACGCTATCGGCGCCAGACTGGAGTTCGAGCACGCCCTCGAACGGCTCGCCGAGGCGGTCGCGGAAACGGAACGACCGCAATTGAAAGGTGTCGGATCCCAGAGCCGTCTTCACCGAAACGTTTTGTACGACGGCGGCCGAACTGGCCTGGTGCTGCACCATGATCGCTGCTTCGCGGGGGTGGTTCAGGGGCCGAAGAAGACCTTGGTCTGGCTGGCATGAACCTGGTTGCCGACCGGCATGTTGCTGTTGGCCGTGTTGTTGTGGGCCACCATCACGCCGAGGTAGGCGGCGCCATGCCCCTCCACAAACACCTTCCGGCTGCCAATCTTGATCCGGCAGGGGCCGGCCACCGATCCCGACACCACGCCGCCACCCGTGCCTGCCTCGTTGCCGGTGCTCATCCAGATTTCAGTGTTGGTCGTGGCCCCGTGCTTTCCGACGATGAACACTTTTTGGGCGAGCGTGGGCAGCGTGGCCTGCTGGAGCGAGGCGACGTTGGTGTAGGCGACGGGCACCTCCGTCTCACCATCCGGCGCGATGCCAACTGCGGCATCCGTGGGTGTCTTGCAGACGTCGTTGTGGGCCACGCAGATGCCGGCGGGGCCGTTACTCGAGGCGGGGAACGACATGGCTCGTACCTTTGCGATGGAGAGACGGCAGTTGCCGGAAATCGACCCGGCTCGAGAGCCGCTTGAGAATATCCGCTCGGGCCTTGGGGAGCAAAGCACGACCCGCACAGCCAGTCTGCCCCAGGCCGCATACCGGGTCATGGATTCCTGCATGGAGAGGCGATACACTGCCCGCACCTTCTATTTTCTACCCCTGGTCCACTACGCATTCCAAGGGCTCTGCCATCATGGCCGGACTTGATCTCAAGGGTCTCATCGGCAAACTGAACCCGTCCTGCCAGCGGGCCCTGGAAGGGGCAGCCGGACTCTGCCTTTCCAAGACCAACTACAATGTCGAGATCGAGCACTGGCTGGTGAAGCTGCTCGAGCAGCCGGGCAACGACATCTGCCTGTTGCTGAAACTCTTTGACGTCGATCAGGCCAAACTGCTCGGCGACCTCGCCAAGGCGATCGACAGGTTCAAGACGGGCAACTCGCGGCCGCCGCTCCTCTCCCCCGAGGTGTGCGTGCTGGCACGGCAGGCGTGGCTCGTGGCCAGCGTTGATCATTCCGAAAACAAGGTCCGCGGCGTCTGGCTTCTCCAGGCGCTGCTCTCCGAGGAGTCGATCGCCCCGCGGGCCCTGGCCGCCTCGGACGAACTGCGGAAGATCGCCCCCGACGTGCTGGCCCGCGAGGCGACCCGCGTGTTCCAGCGATCGATCGAATCGGATCTTCCGGGCCAGGATGCCGGCGGGGGAGATGGCACTGGAACCACGGGGCCGGATGGCAAGCCGAAGGGCCCGACCACCACGCCCAACCTCGACCAATACACGATCGACCTCACCGCCCGGGCGAAGGCGGGCAAGATCGACCCCGTCCTCGGCCGTGAGGCCGAGGTGCGACAGATCGTCGACATTCTCATGCGTCGGCGTCAAAACAACCCGATCCTCACCGGCGAAGCGGGCGTCGGCAAGACGGCCGTCGTCGAGGGTTTTGCGCAGCGGATCGCCGCTGGCGACGTCCCTGAGCCGCTGAAGAAGGTGTCGCTCCGCTCGCTCGACCTCAGCCTGTTGCAGGCGGGCGCGGGCGTGAAGGGGGAATTCGAGAACCGGCTCAAGGGGGTGATCGACGAGGTGAAGAAATCGCCCGTGCCAATCATCCTCTTTATAGACGAGGCCCATACGCTCATCGGCGCCGGTGGTCAGGCAGGACAGGGCGACGCGGCCAACATGCTCAAGCCGGCCCTCGCCCGCGGCGAACTCCGCACGATCGCGGCCACCACCTGGGCCGAATACAAGAAGTATTTCGAGAAGGATGCGGCGCTCGCCCGGCGATTTCAGGTGGTCAAGGTAGAGGAACCGTCTGACGAGATGGCGATCCGCATGATTCGCGGCATCGTCGACACGCTGGAGAAGTATCACCACGTGTCGATCCTCGACGACGCGGTGGTGGAGAGCGTGAAGCTTTCGCGCCGCTATCTCTCCGGCCGACAGCTCCCCGACAAGGCCGTCAGCCTCATCGACACCGCCTGCGCCCGCGTGGCGATCGGACAGTCTGCCGTGCCACCGGCGATCGAAGACGCCCGCCGCCAGATCGACGCCATGACCACGGCCATCGAGATCCTCGAGCGAGAGCAGGAGGCGGGGGCCGACCACGTCAAGGAGATCGCCGAGCTTCAGTCCCAGAAGGCCGACGTCGCCGCAAAGCTGTCGGCGCTTGAAAAGCGCTTCGCGGAGGAGTCGCGGCTGGTCGGTGAGATTCGTGAACTGCGGACGCGACTCACCGGGCATGCGACCTTGACGGCGTCGACACCCCCGGCGACGGCGCCGGCGGCCACTGTCGGTGCGCCCGCCGCGCCTGTTGCCCCCGCTGCTCCTGCCAAGCCGGCCGTCTCGACCCCCGCGCTTTCGGAGCAGGAGCGGACCTCGCTGCGTGAGAAGCTCGCCGGCCTCGAGAAGACGCTGGCCGAGGTGCAGGGCGAGGAGCCGCTCGTGAGCCCATGTGTCGACGGGCAGTCGGTGGCCGAGGTGATCGCGGGCTGGACGGGAATCCCCGTCGGCCGGATGGTGTCGGATGAGATCCGGGGCGTGCTCGACCTGAAGGCCCGGATGGAAGAGCGGATCGTCGGCCAGTCGCACGCGCTG
>JBILWX010000247.1:0-3421 GCA_044369655.1 Pirellulales bacterium | reverse complement strand
CACTCAGTCCTGACACCTTTTTCCCGCGCTACTTCGACTTGGTGGGATCGCTCACTTCGAAGTCAAGCGTGGTCGTCGTCCCTTGCGGAACCAAATCGACGGTCGTCCGATATTCGGGAAACAGTGGCGGCTGAACCTCGGCGCTTGGATCGCGGGCCGGATACCCGCTGATCCAGACCGCGAGCGGGCCCTTGATTGACCCTTTCACGCCGGGCTGATCTGAACGGTAGCGGCCCTCCCGGATCGGGATGACGCTGACCGGCCCTTTGTTGCCACGCGACCCATCAGGCTCGAAGCGAATGGTTCCACTCGGCACCGGCCGGCCCTGAAACGTCACCGTCCCCTGCACTTGGAAACGATGCGGCCCCCCACGCTGCCCGCAGCCTGCCACCGCGATGCACGCCAGGCAGAACAGGCACGAGCCCCGCCAAGGCAGCGAGGACCGCCGTCGGGATCGGACTCGCTCGATCACATTTTGCATGCTGGAGATCATGGCTGCTTTCTTCAGCCCATGAGGGCCGTCACCGTACCACGGCACGAACCGCCGACAACGAGCGAGCGACGGTATCACGGATTGGTTATCGATATTCCCCATTGGTGATGATCAGCCCGTCTGACCTGTCGCCAAGCCGTTGGTATACACCCGGCGGAGAGGTCGCCGAGTCGATGCTCTCGCTGAGGAAAGCTGTCGAACCGTCGCAGAACACGAAGTGGGCGCCACCTGGGTGCTTGCTACCAAAGCCGTCGGTATCCCCGTTGCCGCCGCGACTAGTTTCAAGAGTGTCCTGGGGCAACTGGCTGTTGATCGGATGACGCGCATGAACGTCGCGAAGGACCATGTTGTCAAACTTGAGAAAATAGGGAAGCCCCGCCCAGACTCCCGCCCCCTGTACGCCTCTGATGGCCGGGCCACTCGTCGCGTAAAACGTCTGGGTTTTTTGATCATTGCTGATCTCGCCGACAAGGATCGTCTTGCTCGTGCCGTCTGGGATGTTTTTGGTCGACACCGCGGAATTAGCGCAGAACACCCCGCTGGAATTGAAGGAGCCACAACTCTGTCCGCTCGTGTCGTCGGACGAACCGTAGTTGGCCACGTAGTTGGAGGTCCCGTAACCGGCGAACCCCGTAATCACAAGCTGCGGATCCGATGGGCATGCGTAGACTGCAAGCTTCTTCGTATGCCCAGCCGTACCAGCCCGGGACCCCACGATGACACCGGTCTCATTCGTGCCCGTGAACACGAGTTGGTCGTACGTGACTTGCTCCTCCAGATACGGGAGAAGGAAAGCACCCCACGCGTATTTCTCACCAGAACCACGCATGTCCCAGAGCGTTTTTCCCGAAATCGGTGTCAGCGAGTATCCCGGAGGAAATACCTTCCTCGCGTCGAGATAGTTGATCATCGCCAGGCCGATCTGCTTGGTTTTATTTCTGCAGGAGGACATGCGTGCCGATTCCCTCGCTGCCTGCACGGCCGGCAGCAGGAGGCCGACGAGCGTGCCGATGATCGCGATCACGACCAGCAGCTCGACGAGAGTGAATGCCCGCCGCGCGATACGCCGGCGAATGCCTGTGAACCCACAGAGAAATATGGTGTTCATGGAAGTGCCCCAGATGAGAGCCGGCCTGAACGACCGACACGGATATAAAAATAAACGCAAGAGAAGCCCGGCCCCGAAACCGAAAGCCCATGCCAACAAGAGCGTTCACCCGACGATGCTAGATTACACTGCCATGACACTCTATCTCACGATGCGCGGCGGGGGCAAGCCCTCGCCGAAAGGAAAAGGATAGGGCGGCCAACAACACGTCCGCACGCGTGAACTCAGACGCCTATTTCGATCTCACCGGCACCGCCAGCCCCCCTCCCCCCAGCAGTCGTCGTCGATCTCATCGGCCCGGGGCACGCTGGGGAAGTACTGCCACCTGCTCATAATCGTGCAGCCCACGACCGGCATCGACGACGACGGCACCAAGCAGAACTTCGGCAACTTCTTCGGCGAGATCGACGTCTACGCTGCGCCGAGACGAGTACGATTTGCCGGGGATGGAACGCGGATTCCTCTCGCTCGCGCTTCGGGCTTGCATGGGAACCCCGCTCCTATCCAAGCCCGCAGCGCTAGCAAGGGAATGCGGTCCGCCTGCACATCCCGTGCCGAACAGGATCGCCCCCGTCCCCATTCCCTGCTGCTGATCCGGCGTGACCGTCTTTGCATTCCAGCCCCGGAGAAAAAGGTGTCAGGACTCTTTTTCGCGGTTTTAGTTGCCGGTGGCGTCCCGCGACAGGAGTGTGGTCGAGCTTTCCACGCGAAAAAGAGTCCTGACACCTTTTTCACGAGCCGACTACCCGGTAACTCGTGCTCCTGCCGCCTGCGGCGCCGCGAACGAGCACGCCTCGCGCGACCAAATCCTGGATGTCGCGCAGGGCCGTGTCGGAGGAACACTTGGCGAGCTTTGCATACTTGGACGTAGTGAGACCGCCCTGGAAGCCGTCGAGTAACCGGTTGATGACGAGCCGTTGCCGGTCGTTGACGGGTGGCCCCTGGTCGAGCAGCCGCCATGTCTCGGCCTTGCGGAGCACGCTTTCGGTGAGCGAATCGGCCTGATCGATGGCCCGCTCGAGGCAGCCCAGAAACCAGGTCATCCACGGTGTGATGTCGAGATCACCCCGTTGGTTTCGTTCGAGGATACGGTAGTAATCGCTTCGTTCCGTCTCGATTCGAGTCGACATGCTGTAGAAGCGATCGGGGCAGCCGTCGGCACGGGCGAGCATCAGGTCGGAGACGGCGCGTGCCAGCCGCCCGTTGCCATCCTCGAATGGATGGATGGTGACGAACCAGAAATGGGCGAGCGCCGCACGGAGCACCGCATCCTTGCCATCATCGGAGTTGCACCAGGCGATGAAGGTGGTCATTTCGCCGAGAATGCGAGCCGCGTCGGGTGCTTCGAAATGGACCCGCTCGCGGCCGATCGGCCCCGACACGACCTGCATCGCCCCCGCTTCTGCCGGTCGCCAGGCACCGACTGCGATCAGACGCGTGCCGCTGTAGCCGACCGGAAACAGGGCCGCGTGCCAGCCGCAGAGCCGCTGCTCGGTGATGGGCTGAGAGGCATTTCTGGTGGCGTCGAGCGTGACGTCGACGATGCCTTCGACGTCGCGGTTGCTGCGGCGGATCCCAGCCTGCGGCAGGCCGAGTCGGCGGGCGATGGATGAGCGGACATCCTCGTCGTCGAGCTGCTCACCTTCGATCGCCGAACTCCGCACCACGTCGCTGGTGAGGACACACAGCGACGCCTCCGCCTGCAGGTCCGAGCTCTCGCCGTTTGAGTTCCTGGACCGGCTCGCCGATCTCGTCCCGCCGCCGCGCAAGCATCGGCACAGGTATCACGGAGTGTTTGCACCGAATCACAAGCTCAGGCG
>JBILWX010000025.1:0-36017 GCA_044369655.1 Pirellulales bacterium | reverse complement strand
CATGGACGAAACGGGCATGCTCGACCGATGCGCCCGCATGAAAACTCTTGAGCACGAACCGCCCGGGCCTGTCGGGCAGTTGCACCACGAACACCTGCGACCCGCTGAAGCCCACCCCCCCCAGCGCCGCAACGCTCACCGGCGTCGCGGGGGACCAACGGCGGCAGATCGACATGAAGTGTGCGGGGAGGTGCATGACGAGGGCCGGCATGGCCCGCTCACGAAAGGGCGTGTGATGGAGCTGCGTCGTGCGTGATGGTGGCCGCGCTCGCGGCATGAACGCGGTGTCCCCGGGCTTCCGCCCGGGGCTTTTTATGAGACGTCGCGCACCGCATGACAAGAAGCCCCCGGCGGAA
Source organism: Pirellulales bacterium (assembly GCA_044369655.1). Classification (GTDB taxonomy): domain Bacteria; phylum Planctomycetota; class Planctomycetia; order Pirellulales; family UBA1268; genus CAMCQY01. The sequence goes on along the minus strand of JBILWX010000025.1, from coordinate 35,661 downwards.
GCCGGGGGACTCCGGGGAGGACGACCAGCCCGCCAACCACGCGGCTTCGCATCATCATAAACCAGCCGTCGAACCCGAAATTGGTCGCCGGGGGAGGGCGATGCTACTCTTGAAAGACTCCGGGCATTCGACCGCCCGGAGGCCTTTTGGACAATCGAAACGGAGCGGCTCTCGCGATGCAAACAACGCAGCTGACGGTGGTGGGCAGGATCGTGCTGACGGCGGTGGCCGTCACCATGGGAACGTACATGGCAGCCCGGGCCGACGACGCCCCGACCAAGGCCGCGGCCCAGGATCCCAAGGCCGACGCGCCCGCGCCGCCGCCCGCCAAGCCGGTGGCCGAAGCCAAGCCCTCCGAACCGACGCCCGAAGCGAAGGGGGGCAAGCCGCCGTTCGCCGTCTTGCTCAAGGACGCGACCAAGGTGAGCGGCCTCATTCCCCTCTGGCGGAAAGACGACAAGGTCTACGCCGAACTCACCGACTCCCTGCTCGGCAAGGAGTTCTTCGTGCTGATCTCGATCGCCCGGGGCATCGGCGACCGCTTCCTGCTCGGCGGCATGAGCCTCGGCTTCGGTGACGACTGGGTGTGGCAGTTCCGCAAGGTCGACGACAACATCCAGATCGTCCGCAAGAACGTGCGATTCTTCGCCGACAAGGGGAGCCCCGAGGAGAAGGCGGTCGACCTCGCCTACACCGACAGCGTGCTCTTCAGCCTGCCCATCGCCACGACCGGCCCCGCGGGCGGCCACGTGGTCGACCTCGGCCCCGTCTTCCTCTCCGACCTGCCGCAGATCGCCCAGGAACTTCCCGGCTTCGCCTTCGCGCGGGACCGCTCCACGTGGGCCCGCGTCAAGGGCTTTGCCGACAACGTGGAGCTCGAGGTGGCCGCCACCTACGGCTCGAGCGGCACGCGCGACATCGACACCGTGCCCGATTCACGCGGCGCCACGATCACCGTGCACTACTCGCTCAGCCTGCTCCCGCAAAACAGCTACAAGCCGCGGCTGGCCGACGAACGCGTCGGCTACTTCGTGACCGCCCTCAAGGACTTCTCCCAGAATGTCGACGAGGACCGTTTCGTCCGCTACATCAACCGCTGGAACCTCGAGAAGGCCGACCCGGCGGCGCCGGTTTCCCCGCCGAAGAAGCCGATCGTGTTCTGGATCGAGAAGACGGTGCCGTTCAAATACCGGCAGGCGATCCGGGAGGGAATCGAGTCGTGGAACGAGGCCTTCGAGAAGGCCGGTTTCGCCACCGCCATCGAGGTCCGTCAGCAGCCCGACATGACCGAGTGGGACCCCGAGGACGTCAACTACAACACGTTCCGCTGGATCACCGCCGGCGCGAGCTTCGCGATGGGGCCGTCGCGGGTGAATCCGCGCACCGGCCAGATCCTCGACGCCGACATCATCTTCGACGGCGACTTTCTGCGGTTCTGGCGGACGGAATACGAGACCTTCACGCCGCAAAGCGTGGCCCTGCTCACCGGCGGCACGCTCCACGGCCACGGTCGGCAGCACTGCTGCGACGCCTGCTCCCTCTTCGACGGCCACGCCCGCGAGACGGCGCTGGCGGCGACGGCGATCGCGGCCGCGGCCGAAGGCGGGCTGTCCGATGCCAACAAGGAAAAGCTCGTCCTGCAGGGGCTCAAGCTCGTCACGATGCACGAGGTCGGGCATACGCTCGGCCTGCGGCACAACTTCAAGGGCAGCGCGCTCAAGTCGCTGGCCGACATCAACGACGTGACCAAGACGGCCGCGACCGGCGCGAGTACGAGCGTGATGGACTACATCCCGGTGAACATCGTGCCGAGGGGGAAGACGCAGGGCGACTACTACACCGCGAAGCTCGGCCCCTACGACCTGTGGGCGATCGAGTATGGCTACAAGCCGATCGCGGCCGGCACCCCCGAGGCCGAGCTGCCCGAACTCGACAAGATCGCCGGCCGCAGCGGCGAGCCCCCGCTCGCCTACGCCACCGACGAAGAGACGGAGTTCGGCGATCCCGACCCGCTCTCGAACCGGTTCGACCTCGGAAATGATCCGCTGGAGTTCGCCCGGAGCCGTGCCGAACTGGTGGCGCAGGTCATGCCGGTGATCGCCGACCGGATGACGGCCAAGGAGAAGGACGGCAGGGCAGGGGGCTACGAGCGTGTGCGGCAGGCGTTCGGCGTGCTGCTGGCGGCCCACGGCCAGGCGATGTACACGGCCTCCCGGCTGGTGGGCGGTCTCCACACCTCGCGAAGCCACAAGGGAGATGCCAACGCGCCGGCACCGTTCCGCGTAGTCGAGCCGCAGAAGCAGCGGGATGCCCTCACGCTCCTCGAGCAGCAGATGTTCAGCGCCCAGCCCTTCACGTTCCCGCCGGAGCTCTACAACCAGCTCGTGGCCACGAACTGGATGCACTGGGGCAGCAATCACCCGGATCGCGAGGACTATCCCGTCCACGACGCGATCCTCATGTGGCAGAGCCGCGTGCTCGGCCGGCTGCTCAATCCGCTCACGCTCGACCGGATCCGCGACAGCGAGCTGAAGGTCCCGGCCGATCAGGACGCCTTCACCACGGCCGAACTGCTCGACCGGCTGACGAAGTCGATCATGGCGGAAGTCGATCAGACCGCTCCGGGGGAATACACGGTGCGGAAGCCGGCGGTGGGGAGCCTGCGGCGCGGCCTGCAGCGGCAGTATGTCTCGCGGCTGTCGGCCCTGGCCAACGCGCCGGGAGGCGTCACGCCCGATGCGCAGGCGATCGCCGCGGCGCAGTTGCGGGCTCTCGACGGGAAGATCGGCACGCTCCTCGCCAAGAACGACGTGAAGCTCGACGACTATTCGCGGGCGCACCTCGGCGAGATGCAGGCGCGAATCCGCAAGGTGCTCGACGCGAGCGTCGAGCTGACGAACCCGTGATCCACCCCAGTGGATGCTACAACAGACGTGCGTCGAAACAGTGCTCTCCAGAGCACGGGCAGCAACAGGAATGTGACATGCGTCTGGTCGTCGCGGTGCTCAGGCCGGCGCAACTGGAGGCGGTGCGGCAGGCGCTGGCCGCCGTCCACGTGACCCGCCTGACGATCTGCGATGCGCAGGGCTATCATGCGGGCGTCACGGGCGGCGGACTCGTGCAGGAGTCGGTGATGGAGATCGCAGTGAACGACGACTTCCTGGAACGGACGGTCGACACGATCCGGCAGGCGATGCGGCTCGGCGCGGCGATCCCCGGTGATGCCGACCACGAGCCCGCCAGCGAGGCCGGACGCCTGTTCGTGCTGCCGATCGAAGATGCCGTGCAGATCTACCGCGAGGTGCGGGGACCGGAGGCCGTATGACGCTCTCGATCATGAATCCTGGGGCGGGTGACGACCGGGCGGGCGACGGCCCGGCAATCCTGCTCGTCTCCCCCGACCTGCTGTCGACCAGCCGCATCGCCGGTCTGGCCCGGCAGGCGGGAGGACGCCTGGAAACGCTTCGCAGCCTCGACGACCAGCTGCCCGGCGGTCCGTACGACCTCGTGCTCCTCGATCTGCAGACGGTGAGTGGCGATCCCGCCGTACTGGTCACCCGGGTGCGGGCGCTCGTCGAACCCCAGCGGGCCGTGACGGGCAAGGCGGCCCGGCTCGTCGCCTTCGGGCCGCACGTGGCCAAGGACCGCCTCGATCAGGCAGCGGCGGCCGGCGCCGATGCGGCGGTGAGCCGCGGTGAACTCCTCGGCGGTTTTCCCGCGATCGTCAGGCGCTGGTGTCAGTGACTCACGCCTCGCCGGCGGGTTCCTCGAGCACCACCTCGTCGGTTTCCGTGCCGTCGACATCCCGCCTGAGAAGCAGATAGCCGGCGGTGACGATCGCCCAGAAGTAGCCCCAGCCAAACGACGCCAGCAGCGATTCAAGGCAGCGCATCCAGAAGGCGATGGCCCGCACGCCCCAGGGCGCCGACGACGACGCGGCACCGACCGCCCCGAGGCCCTCCATCACGGCCGCCGTGCGGTCATGCCCCATGCCGAAGCTCGTCGCCCACATCGCCAGTGTGCCGGTGGCGTCGGCAAAGACACCCGCGGCCGCAAGCGCTGGCAGGGCCACGAGCAGGGCGACGAGGCCATAGAAGGCGTAGTGCAGCGGTCGCTGGTAGAGATAGGAAAACGCCGTCGAAATGGCCTGAAAGCTGTCGCCGCGTTCCACCCCCACGGCCGCCACCATGAGCGGCCAGCCGCCCACGAGGCCGACGGCGAGGATCGCGAGCACCACGGAACCAAGCATCACCAGCGGCCAGACGGCCCCCGCCACCGCCAGGCCCCAATCGGTCCGCATCAGGAGACCGAGCAGGGCGCCCGGCACGGACAGCGCAACGATGCCCAGCAGCACGAAGGCGACGGAGTTGAACGAAGAGAGCCACTTCCGCGTGCCGTACCAGATCGAGCCCAGCAGCCCCGGCGCATCCTCGCCGATGAGCTTCAGCGCCACGTGCCGCGTGATGGCGGTCCCGAAGATCGACCAGACGAGCACGAACCAGCCGAGGCGGGCCAGCACGCCGAACATCTGGCCAACCGTGGCCGACGGTCGAAACGGCACCGCCACGAGCCGCAGCACGTTGGCAGCCGCGTCCGGGAGCCGGTCGATCAGGCCGACCAGACCCGGCATGACCATGCGGCTCGGCGCAAGCAGACGATCGCCGCCGGGCAGAACACCCGACGCCGACGGAAGAATCAGCCCATCGGCCGCCTGGCCGACACCCGCCACCTGCATGCGGTCGGCCAGCGACCAGCCGGCCCAGGTCGCCAGCGCCCCCAAGGCCGCCAACAGGATCACGGTCGGGGCAAACGCGGTGCCGGCCGCGCGAAACAGGAGCCACCACGGCAGCGCGTCACTCCACTGGATCTCGTGCACGATCCGGCCGGCCGGCGAGGCGTCGGGGGTATGTGCATGCTGGGCCGGGGCGGGGCTGGTCGTGTCTGACATGGTTTACTCTCGTCTCTGAAGCCGCTGGACTCATCCGCCGCGCAGGCTTCCCGCGCGGGCCAGAAGTATACGCCGCCCAGCCTGATCCGCCCTACTCGTCGCCGGCGTCCTCGTCCTCTTCCGGCTTCTTTTTGTCAGGCACGGCATAGGCCTCGTCGAGCCAGCGGCCGAGGTCGATCAGCCGGCAGCGTTCGCTGCAAAACGGCGCCGTCGGCGTCACGTCGAGCTTGACGTCGGCATCACACACCGGGCAGAGCGGCATGGTCTACTCCGATCCCTTCGAACCCGCCCCACCGCCGCCATCCGACTTCTTCGCGCCGCCGCCATCCGACTTGCCGCCGGAATCGGCCGCGGCGCCCTTCTTGTACGACTCGCTGCGGTAATCGGTCTTGTAAAAGCCCGATCCCTTGAACACGATCGCGCCGCCCGCACCGATCAGACGACGCAGCTTCTTCTTGCCGCATTTCGGACAGGTCTTCTTCACGCTGTCGGTCATCGACTGAAACAGCTCGAAGGCGTGCCCGCAGCCGTCGCAGACGTAATCATACGTGGGCATGGTTCATTCCTCCTTGGACACGATCACCTGGGCCGGCCGCACCACCCGTTCGTGCAGCCGATAGCCCTTGCTGGCGACCCCGACGATCGTACCCGCGGCCACGCCGGGCACCACCTGCTGCAGGATCGCGTCGTGCACCGCCGGATCGAACGGCTTGCCATCCGTCTCGATCGTCTTGCAGCCGTGCGTGTCGAGCACCTTCTCGAGCTGCTGGGCCGTCATCCGGAAACCGGAACGCAGACTGTCGATGTCGGCCGTGTTGTCGCTCGCCTCGATCGCCCGGCGGACGGTGTCGAGCACCGGAAGCAGGTCGCGAAGCAGGTCGATCTCGCGGTAGCGGAGCGCGTCTTCGTGTTCACGCCGCGATCGCTTGCGGTAGTTCTCGAGTTCGGCCTGCGCCCGCAGCACGCGGTCCTCGGCGTCGCGCAGCTGCTGCGCCAGCGGCTCGTGGCCGGATGGCTTGCCTTCCGGCGCCTCGTGGCCCTCGTCCCCGGCCGCCTGCTCGTCGGCCGGCGGCGTGGGCTCCTGGTCGTCGCGTGGGTTCATGACTGGCTCTCCTTCTTTGATTTTGGCTTCTCGTCGTGGGGCTTGTCACCCGGCTCGGAGGCATCCTTGGCCTGGAAGTATTCGCCAAGCCGCGCGAAAAAGCTCGACCGTTTCGGGCTGACGGCCTTCTGTTCCTCGGCGGCGAGATCCCGCAGCAGCTGTTCCGCCTTGGGGGAGAGCGTTTTCGGCACCTCGACGTGCATGTGCACGTGCAGGTCGCCGATCCCGCGTCCCCGCACCTCCGGCATGCCGAGCCCCTTCACGCGGATCACGTCGCCCGCCTGCGTGCCGCGGCCGATCGCCAGCGGCTTCGGCCCGTCGAGCGTGGGCACCTCCACCGTGGCGCCGAGTGCCGCCTGGCTGAACGTGATCGGCACCTCGCAGTGGAGGTCGCGGCCCTCGCGGCTGAGAAACGGATGCTCCTCGATCTCGATCACGCAGTAGCAGTCGCCGGGCGGACCGCCGTTGGCGCCCGGCTCGCCCTCGCCCGCCAACCGCACGCGGACATCGCGATCGACGCCGGCGGGAATGGTCACCCGCCGCTCGACCTGCTCCATCGTGAGCCCCTCGCCCGCGCAGTCGGGGCATTTCTCGCGGATGACGCTCCCCGCGCCCCGGCAGGAGGGGCAGGTGGTCTGCAGCCGGAAGACGCCTGCCGACTGGATCACCTGGCCGTGGCCGGCGCAATACTCGCACGGCTGCGGCTTCGTACCCTTCTTGGCGCCGCTGCCGTCGCAGGTGCCGCAGAGCTCGTGCCGGGAAAACTGGATCGTCTTCGTCGCGCCGCGGGCCGCCTCCACCAGCGACAGCGAGACGCTCGAGAAGACGTCGCGTCCCTGCCGGGCCCGGTTCGTCCGCCGACCACCGCCGCCCCCGCCGAACATGCCGCCGCCGAACAGATCGCCGAACGCGTCGAAGATGTCGGAGAGGTCGTTGAACTCATGGCGGCCGCCCCCCTGGAGCCCCGCATGACCGTAGCGGTCGTAGCGAGCCCGCAACTCGTCGTTGGAGAGCACCTCGAACGCCCGCGCCGCCTCCTTGAACCGGTCGGAGGCCTCGGCGTTGCCGGGGTTCTTGTCGGGGTGGAACCGGATCGCCAGCTTCCGATAGGCGTCGGCGATCTCGGCACCGCCCGCGCGGCGTTCCACTCCCAACACTTCGTAGTAATCGCGCTCGTTGGCCATGTCGAGGCGGTCCAGACGCAGACGTGAGCAGGGTTGACCGCGCCAGGGGCGGCTTGTTTCCGAGCGACAGCTCAGCGAACGCTGCCTTCAGCCCGCCGCTTCTTCGCGTCATCCTTGTCGAGGTTGGTCACGAGCGCCTCCGTGGTGAGCATCAGACCGGCGATGCTCGCGGCGTTGGTCAGTGCCACGCGAACGACCTTCACGGGATCGATGATCCCAGCCTTGAGCATGTCGACATACTCGCCCTTGTTGGCGTCGTAGCCCATGTTGAGGTCCTTGTCGGCGACCTCGTCGGCCACCACCGCCCCGTCGATGCCGCCATTCTCGGCGATCTGCCGGATCGGGGCCTCGAGCGAGTGGAGCACGATGTCGACGCCGATCTTCTCGTCGCCCTTGGCCTGCGAGCGGGCCTTCTCCACGGCCTCGCGGCAGCGGAGCAGGGCCACACCACCGCCCGGCACGATCCCTTCCTCGACGGCCGCCCGCGTGGCATGCAGGGCGTCCTCGACGCGGGCCTTCTTCTGCTTCATCTCGGCCTCGGTGCCGGCGCCGACGGAGACGATCGCCACGCCGCCGGTCAGCTTCGCGAGCCGCTCCTGCAGTTTCTCACGGTCATATTCGCTCTCCGTGCCCTCGATCTGGGTGCGGAGTTGCTGCACGCGGGCCTGGACGTCGTCCTGCTTGCCGGCGCCCTGCACGATCGTGGTCTCGTTCTTGTCGACCGTGATCTTCTTGGCCCGGCCGAGGTGCGAGAGGTCGAGATTCTCGAGCTTGATGCCCAAGTCTTCCGAGATCAGCGTGCCGCCCGTGAGCGTGGCGATGTCGCCGAGCATCGCCTTGCGGCGGTCGCCGAAACCGGGGGCCTTCGACGCACAGATGTTGAGCACGCCGCGCAGCTTGTTGACGACCAGCGCCGTGAGGGCGTCGCCGTCGACGTCCTCCGCGATGATCAGGAGCGGCTTGCCCGACTGCGCCACCTTCTCCAGCAGCGGGAGCAGATCGCGGAGATTCGAGATCTTCTTCTCGTGGATCAGGATCAGGGCGTCGTCGAGCTGGCAGATCATCTCCGCCGGCTTGTTGACGAAGTAGGGGGAGACGAACCCCTTGTCGAACTGCATGCCGTCGACGAACCGCACGGTCGTCTCGGTCGTCTTGCCTTCTTCCACCGTGATGACGCCGTCCTTGCCCACCCGCTGCAGCGCCTCGGCGAGCAGGTCGCCGATCGACCGGTCGTTGTTGGCGCTGATGGCGCCGACCTGCGCGACCTCTTCGGGCCGCTCCACCTTCCGGGACATCTCCATCAGCCGCGCGACGGCTGCCGCCACGCCCTTGTCGATGCCGCGCCGCACGGCGGTCGGGTTGCTGCCGGCCGCGACGTTCCGCGTGCCTTCGCGGAAGATCGCCCGCGCGAGCACCGTGGCCGTGGTCGTGCCGTCGCCGGCCAGGTCCGACGTCTTCGACGCGACCTCGTTGACGAGCTTGGCGCCCATGTTCTCGAAGGCATCCTCGAGATCCACTTCCTTGCTCACCGTCACGCCGTCCTTGGTGACGGTCGGACCGCCGAACGACTTGTCGATGATCACGTTGCGGCCGGTCGGCCCCATCGTCACCGCGACGGCACCGGCCAGTTTCTCGACGCCCTTGAGCAGCTTGGCACGGGCGTTGTCATCGAACAGCAGTTGCTTGGGCACGAGTCGTTACTCCTGAAAAGTGGCTGGAGAGTGGAGGGGAGAAAGGGTGGGAAGCAGATGACCGATCAGCTCAACACCTTCGCGAGGATGTCGCTCTCGCGGAGGATCTTCACGTCGTGGCCATCGACCTCGATGTCGCTGCCCGAATACTTGCCGTAGATGACCTGATCGCCGACCGCGACCGACAAGGCCGCGCGGCCGCCGTTCTCGAGAAGCTTGCCCGGGCCGAGCGCCACGACGTGGCCACGCTGCGGCTTTTCCTTGGCGGAGTCGGGCAGCACGATGCCGCCGGCGGTCCGCTCCTCGGCCTCGACGGGCTCCACCACCACACGGTCATCGAGCGGACGAATTTTTAGGTTCTTTGCAGCCATCTGTCATGCACTCCAAAAAGGGATCAGGCCAAAAAGATCAGGGAAAGAGGGGGAAGAAACAGTGTGAATTCCATCGTGCGAATGAGTTCGTGAGCGACGCGGGAAGCGAACGTCCGGGGATGACCAGCGGCACCGACCGGATGCCGTCCCCGATCGATCACATCATGCCCGGCATGCCTCCCATGCCACCCATGCCACCCATACCCGGCATGCCACCCATGCCACCGCCCATGCCGTGGTGGTCATGGCCGTCGCCGGCGCTTTCCTCCTCGGCCTTCGGAATCTCGGTGACGAGTGAATCGGTCGTGAGCAGCAGGGCCGCTACGCTGGCGGCATTCTGCAGGGCGGTGCGCACCACCTTGGCTGGATCGATCACGCCGGCGCTCACCAGGTCGCAATACTCCGCCTTGTCGGCGTCGTAGCCGTCGTTCTTGCCCTTCAGGTGACGCACGCGGTTGACCACCACGGAGCCGTCCACGCCGGCGTTGTTGGCGATCGCCTCGAGCGGATACCGCAGGGCATGCTTGACGATCGACGCGCCCATCTTCTCGTCGGCGTCGAGATCGCCCTTCGAGACAAGATTCTCGATCGCCTTCTCGCTCCGCAAGAGCGCCACGCCGCCGCCCGGAACGATGCCCTCGGCGAGAGCCGCCTGCACCGCGCTCTTGGCGTCGTCGATGAGAGCCTTCCGCTCCTTCATCTCGGTCTCGGTGGCGGCGCCAACGTTGATCTGTGCCACACCGCCGGCGAGCTTTGCGAGCCGCTCCTGCAACTTCTCACGGTCGTAGTCGCTGGTGGTCGCCTCGATCTCCGCCCGGATCTGCTTGGCGCGGCCGTCGATCGCGTCCTTCGTGCCGGCACCGCTGACGATGGTCGTGTTTTCAGACTCGATGATCACCTTCTTGGCCCGCCCGAGGTCGCTCAGCTTGACCGCGTCGAGCGCGATGCCGAGATCCTTGTAGATGGCCTGGCCACCGGTGAGCACGGCCAGGTCGCCGAGGATCGCCTTGCGGCGGTCACCGTAGCCAGGCGCCTTGATGGCGACCGACTGCACGATACCGCGGAGCTTGTTGACGACGAGCGTGGCCAAAGCCTCCCCCTCGACGTCTTCGGCGATCACCACGAGCGGCTTGCCCGCCTTGCTGATCGCCTCCAGGAGCGGCACGAGATTCTTCGCGCTCGAGATCTTCTCCTCGAAGATCAGGATGTAGGGGTTTTCCATCTCGCAGACCTGCGACTCGGCGTCGGTCACGAAGTGGGGCGACAGGAAGCCGCGGTCGAACTGCATGCCCTCGACGACGTCCACCGTCGTTTCCGCCTGCTTGCCTTCCTCCACCGTGATCACGCCGTCCTTGCCCACCTTCAAGAAGGCGTCGGAGAGGACGTTGCCGATCGTCGGGTCGTTGTTGCCCGCGATCGTGGCGATCTGCATCAGCTCCTTCTTGTTCTTTTCGTTGATGGGCGTGGCCATCGACAGGATCGCCTTCGACACGGCCTCGACCGCGCGGTGAATGCCGCGGGCCAGGGCCATCGGGTCGGCGCCCGAGGCGATCATCTTGAGACCCTCGCGAAAAATGGCCTCGGCGAGGACGGTGGCGGTGGTCGTGCCGTCGCCGGCCACGTCGTTGGTCTTGCTGGCGGCCTCCTTCACCAGTTGGGCCCCCAAGTTCTCGTACGGATCCTCGAGGTCGATGTCCTCGGCGACGGTGACACCGTCCTTGGTGACCTTCGGCGAGCCCCAGCCCTTGTCGAGCACGGCGTTGCGGCCGCGCGGACCAAGCGTGCTCTTCACTGCCCGAGCCAGCTTGGAAACGCCGGCGAGCAGCGGCTGACGGGCCTCATCGTCGAACACCATTTGTTTGGCCACGAGAAACTCCTCCAGAGATTGATTGACGCGAGTCGGACCGAATACGGGTGGAAAACGTGTTGATTTGGCAGTCCCTGCCGGGGCGGCGGAAAAGGGAGCAACCGGCGTGCCAAAGTCTCTCAGTTCTTCGGGACAGGACCGCTTCCGCGGCCTTTGACAGATTCCTCCGGCTGTCGTCCGGTGAGTTGCCGGCCGGGGGCGTGCCGTTTTGGCAGGACACCCCGGCTTTTACCAGCCCTGCCGCCAAGCCCGGGCAGATACGCCGTTCCGGGGCCCTGCTACGGTGCCCAGTCGATCGTCCCCTCCAATCCGCGAACGAACGCGGCGAGCAGGTCGGCCGTCCGGTCGGCATCGTCGAGCGAAATCGTCTCCACGGCCGAGTGCATGTAGCGGTTGGGCACGCTCACCAGGCCCGTGGCGACACCGGCCCGGGTGGTCTGGAGCACGTTGGCGTCGGTCGGCGTCGCCCGGCCGCTGGCCCCCACCTGAACCGGGATTTCGCGGGCCTTGGCGGCGGCCATCAGCCGCTCGACGACGTGCGGATTCATGTTCGGCCCACGATAGACCACCGGCCCCTTGCCGAGCCCCACGTCGCCTTCCGACTTCTTGTCGATCGTGGGGCAGTCGGTGGCGTGGGTCACGTCGACGGCGATGGCCACATGCGGATCGACGCCGTAGCAACTGGTCTGGGCTCCGCGGAGGCCGATCTCCTCCTGCACGGTGGAGGCCACGAAGAGCCCGCACGGCAGGGGCCCGGCCGCCGCCGCCCGGCGGAAGGCCTCGACCACCACCCACAGGCCGACCTTGTCGTCCATGGCCACGCCACTGGCGAGGTTGCGCCGGAGCGGCTGAAACCGCAGTTCGAAGGTGACGCAATCCCCGATCCGCACCACGCTCTCGGCGTCGGCCTTGTTTTCCGCACCGATGTCGATCCAGAGGTCCTTCATCTTCGGCACGACCTTCCGTTCCTCCTCGGTGAGCAGGTGGATCGGTTTCCGCGACATGACGCCGTTCACCGGTCCCGCGGCGGTCCAGATCACGACCCTGGCCCCGACGAGCTGGATCGGGTCCCAGCCGCCGATCGGCTGCACCGAAATGAAGCCGTCGGAGTCGATGTATTGCACGATCAGGCCGATCTGGTCGCAGTGGCCGGCCAGCAGCATCCGCATGGGGGCGGTGGGGTTTTTGGCCCCGATCACGTTGCCATGGGCGTCGGTGACGACGGTGTCGGCGATTCCGGAGAGATAGTCGCGGACCACCCGCTGGATCGGCTGTTCGTAGCCGGACGGGCTCGGGGTTTCGAGCAGACGGACGAGAAATTCACGGGCCGACGTTTCCAAGGCTTGAAGCTCCTTCACCGCGATGAACGGACAGGTTTGGTTCGAGGGGCTGTTGTACGCGATCGAGAAAAAACCGGACAGTTGTCTGGCTTCCGGGGAGCCGGGATCGGCGGAAGCTCGAGGAGCTTTTGGATTTTTCGCCCCCGCCCGGGCCGGCACGACCGGCACAACCGGACCGAGGCCGGAAAGCACGCGCCGTGCTTCCAGACGCAAGCTAGGCTCATTACGATCAGAGGTTCACCGTGCTCTCTCTTTTTTTGGAGTCGTTTCCGCCATGACCGCACCAGTCCGTGTCGGCGTCGTCGGTTTGGGTACCGTCGGGTCGGGCGTCGTGCGCCTGCTCGTCGAGTCGGCCGACCACATCACGCGGCATGCCGGACGGCCGATCGTCGTCGAGCGGGCCGTCGTGAAGGACGTCGCCAAAGCCCGTAGTGTGCAGGTTCCCGGCGGGAAGATCTCGTCCGACATCCGCGACATCTCGCAGGACGCCTCGATCTCCGTAGCCGTGCTGCTCGTCGGCGGACTCGAGCCCGCGCGGTCGATGATGATCGAACTGCTCCGGAGCGGGAAGGACGTGGTCACCGCCAACAAGGCGCTGCTCGCCGAACATGGCCCGGAGCTGTTCGAGCTCGCCCGCTCGCTCGGGCGCTCAATCGCCTTCGAAGCGGCCGTGGCGGGCGGCATCCCGATCGTGGCGGCCATCGGCGAATGCCTGGCCGCCAACCGCATCGAATCGATCCGCGGCATCCTGAACGGCACGAGCAACTTCATCCTCACGCGGATGGAGGAGGATGGCGCCGACTACGCCGAGGTGCTCAAGCTCGCGCAGGCAAAGGGATTCGCCGAAGCCGATCCCTCGATGGACGTCGACGGCACCGACGCCACGCAAAAACTGGCGATCCTCGCCCACCTCGCCTTCGGCGTCTGGGTGCCGTGGGCCGAGATCCCGCGGACCGGCATCGACGGCCTCGACCTCGACCTGCTGAAATACGCCGGCGAACTCGGCTACCGGATCCGGCTCGTGGCGGTGGCCAGCCGCAGCGACGGCCGGCTGGCGATGCGGGTGGCGCCGGCGCTGGTCAAGATCGGCACGCCGCTGGCCGAGACCCGCGGCGCCTACAACGCCGTCAGCATCGTGGGCGACGCCGTCGGGCGGATGTTCTTTCATGGCCTCGGTGCGGGGCAGATGCCGACCGCATCGGCCGTCGTCGCCGACATCATCGACACCGTCGTGGGCCGTGCGGCGATCACTTTCCGCACCACCGGGGTGCTCGAGGCCGAGACGCCCGCCGCGAAGATCAGCGATGCCGCCGCCCAGGAGCGGCACTTCCTGCGGATCCGGGTCAAGGATCAGCCGGGCGTGCTGGCGAAGATCACCGGCACCCTCGGCGAGCACGGCATCTCGATCGCATCGGTCATCCAGCACGACGTGGCCGGCTCGTCCGACGCGGGTGTGCCACTCGTGATCATGACCCACGCGTGTGCGTCCGCCGCCGTGCAGAGGGCGGTCGCCGCGATCGACACCTCCGACGTGGTTCGCGGCAAGAGCGTCTGTCTGAGCGTGCTCGAGGAGTAGCAAGAGAACCAACCATGAAATACGTGATCGTGATTCCCGACGGCGCCGCTGACGCTCCCCAGGCTTCGCTCGGCGGCAAGACGCCCTTTCAGGCGGCCCGCACGCCCGCGCTCGATGCGCTCGCCGCGCGCGGCCGCGTGGGGCTCACCAACCACGTTCCCGACAGCCTGCCGCCGGGGTCGGAGGTGGCCTGCATGAGCCTGATGGGCTACGACCCGCTCACCTATTTCACCGGCCGTGCGCCGCTCGAAGCGGCCGCCCAGGGGATCACGCTCGGTCCCGACGACTGGGCCGTGCGGTGCAACCTGGTCACGATCCGTTCCGACGCGACGCCCGGCGGCGGCAACGACTCCGTGATGGAAGACTTCACCGCCGGCCACATCTCGACCGAGGAGGGAACCGCCCTCCTCGCCGCCGCCAACCGGGGCCTCGCGGCCGATTTCCCGGAGCTTGCGGCCCACTGGGAGTTCAAGCCGGGCGTCAGCTACCGGAACCTGCTCATGTATCGCGGCAAGCCCGGCACGGCCGCGCCGCTGGGAGCCGACCTACGGGCGACGCCCCCGCACGACCTCATGGACAAGTCGGTCGGCGATTCCTTTCCCCGTGGCACGGGCAGCCGCCTGCTCACCGAGCTCATGGCGAAGAGCGCCACCTGGTTGGCAGGGCACCCGGTCAACACGGCGCGGATCGCGGCGGGCAAGCGGCCGGCCACGCACGTCTGGCTCTGGGGCGTGGGCCGCGCCCCGGCGATGGAGACGTTCACGAAGAAATACGGCACGAATGGCACGATGATCACGGCGGTGGATCTCCTCCGCGGGTTGGCGTCGCTTGCCGGCTGGAAGCGGCTCGAGGTGCCGGGCGCCACGGGCTACCTCGACACCGACTACGCGGCGAAGGGCCGGGCGGCGATCGCGGAACTGGCCACGGCCGATCTCGTCTGCGTGCATGTCGAGGCACCGGACGAGGCGAGTCACCAGGGCGATGCGGTGGAAAAAGTGAAGGCGATCGAGGAGATCGACGCCAAGATCGTGAAGCCGATCGCGGAGCACCTCGCGGGCGTGGCCGAGCACCGGATCCTCGTCTGCCCCGATCACCCCACCTTCATCGCGACGAAGACCCACTCCCGCGGCCCCGTGCCGTTCGTGATGGCGGGCAGCGGCATCCAGTCGAACGGTCAGAAGACCTACGACGAGATCACCGCCGCCGCGGGCGGCGTGTCGATCCTTCCCGGCTGGAGGCTGATGGGCGAGTTTTTGCGGACATAGGCGAACCGTGAATCGCGTTACGGCGGCGTCACTCACGCCGACAAGCAACGCAGTTATTCGCGACGACAAACGTCGCAAGGAGACAATGTCGATGGCTCTCGTGGTGCAGAAGTTCGGCGGGACGAGCGTGGCGGATCCCCAGAAGATCCTGGCGGCCGCGAAGAAGGCGATCGCGCGGCAGCAGGCAGGCCACCAAGTGGTGGTCGTCGTCAGCGCGATGGGCCACCAGACCGACGTGCTCGTCGACCTCGCCAAGCAGATCACGGAGCGACCCAGCGCGCGTGAGATGGACATGCTCCTCTCGACCGGTGAGCAGGTGAGCGTGGCGCTCTTCGCCATGGCGATCCAGTCGCTCGGCCACAAGGCGGTCAGCCTCACCGGCGCGCAGATCGGCATCCGCACCGACTCGACCCACACGAAGGCCCGCATCAAGTCGATCTCGACCGACCACGTGAAGAAGCTGCTCGACGACGGCGCCATCGTGATCGCCGCCGGCTTCCAGGGCATCGACCAGAACGGCAACATCACCACGCTCGGCCGGGGCGGCTCCGACACCACGGCCGTGGCCCTGGCAGCCGTGCTCGACGCCGACCTCTGCGAGATCTACACCGACGTCGACGGCATCTACACGACCGATCCCCGCATGCTGCCGAAAGCCCGGCGGCTGGCGTCGATCAGCTACGACGAGATGCTGGAACTGGCCAGCCTCGGCGCCGGGGTGATGCACTCCCGGTCGATCGAGTTCGCCAAGAAGTTCGGCGTGAAGGTGCTCGTGCGATCGAGCTTCAAGGACATGCCCGGCACGGTGATCCTGGCCGCCGAGGAATCGACGCCCCGGCCCGCCAGCGGCGTGGCGCTCGCCAAGGACGAGGCCCGAATCACGCTGGAAAACGTGCCCGATCAGCCGGGATCGAGCCACGCGCTTTTCTCGCAGCTTGCCGCCTCCGGCATCGCCGTCGACATGATCGTGCAAAACGTGGGGCAGGGGGGCCAGGCCGACATCTCGTTCACCGTGCCGGTAGACGACCTCCCCGAGTCGCTCGAGCTGTCGCAGCGGGTCGCGAAGCAGCTCGGGGCCACTGGCGTGTCGCACGACGCGGAGCTGGCGAAGGTGTCGGTGGTGGGCGTGGGCATGGCCACCGCCGAGGGCGTCGCCGGCCGCATGTTCACAGCCCTCTCGCGTGAGAAGATCAACGTCCGCATGATCACGACGAGCGAGATCAAGATCTCGGTGCTCGTCGACCGGAAGGATGGCGCCGCGGCGGTGCAGGCGGTGCACCACGCCTTCGGGCTCGAGGCCGAGACGGCCGCCAGCGAGGCCGACATCGCCTGCTCGCACCTGGTGAAATCGAGCCCGCTCGACGTGGTCCGCCGGCTCGAGGGCATGGAAGACCTCGCGATCGAGGACTGCCAGCTCGATTCATCACAGGCACTCGTGACGTTCACCGACCTGCCCGACACGCCGGGCGTGGCGGCCGACGTGTTCCAAGAGGTGGGCAGGGCCGGGCTCAACGTCGACATGATCGTGCAGAGCCATCCGCGGGACGGCCGGGCCGAGATCTCGTTCACCGTGCCGGCTGAAAGCCGCGACAAGGCGATCGAGGTCGCCCGGAAGATTGCCGCCAGCCGCGGGGCCCACGTCGCCGACGTGCCGCACGTCGCGAAGCTCTCGATCACTGGCGTCGGCATCCGCAGCCATGCGGGCGTGGCCGACCGGCTCTTCAAGCCGCTCGCCGACGAGGGGATCAACATCGACCTCGTGAGCACGAGCGAGGTGCGTCTGAACGTCGTCGTGGCCGCCGAGCACGGCGAGAAGTCGCTGACCGTGCTCCGCCGCGCGTTCGGGCTGTAACCGGCCGGAAGCTCACGCGGTGCCGTTCGCGGCGTATTTCTGCAGCATCGACGTCAGCCGCTGCTTGTCGAACGGCTTGACGACGAAATCGATCGCCCCCAGCTGGATGCACTCGCTGAGCTTGGCCCGCTGATCGATGGCGGTGACCATCACCACCCGCGCCTCGGGATCCTCGCGACGCAGGGTGCGCAAGGTCTCGACGCCGTCCATCTCGGGCATGACGATGTCGAGCGTGACGAGATCCGGCTTGAGCTCGCGGTAGCGGGCCACGCACTCGACACCGTTGGCGGCTTCGCCCGCGATCTGCCAGCCCGCCTTCGTGGCGATGTCCTTGATGATCGCCCGCATGATCATGGCATCATCGACCACCAGCAGCCTCTTCCTCGGAACTTCTGCTTCCACTCGGTCTGTCATCATCGTTTCTCCACGGCATGTTCGGGGCGATTGTGGTCCATACGTCGGTTCGTCCTGAATCGGTTTTTCTGTGCGCTCAGAGGATGGTGTTCGGCGTCACGCCGACGGTTTCGATCGTCACGACGCCGCTGGCGACGTCGAGCATCATGCGGCGACCATGCTCGCCACCACACGAACGGGCCACGATGGCGATGCCCTCCGCCCCCAGCAGCTGTTCCACCGCCAGCACGTTCTGGTCGCCGATCGTCATGCCGGTCTGGAAGGGAAACATCTTCGCGCCCCCGGCCAGCTTCGCCGTCAGGTGGAGCGCCTCCCCGTTGGCGAGTTCCCGCAGCAGGCGGATCGTCTCCTTCACGGCGGTGTCGGCATACTTGCCAGGCGGGACGCCCTGGCCACGGGAGTCGGGCAGCACGATATGAGCGAGCCCGGCAAGCCGGCGCCGCCGGTCGTAGAGGGCGAGGCCCACGCACGACCCCAGGAACGTGCGCAGCGTGCCATTGTCGCGGGCCACGCCGATCTGCCCCATGCCGATCGGGGCGACGGCCTCGCCGCCGGAGCCGGTCGCCGTGGTGGCCGAGGGTTGCGTCACGCGTGTCGCTCCCGATGTTCCGGGCAGTCGCCGGCCGCAACGGCCTGCGGCACGAAGACGAGGCTGCAGCGAATCGCGGTCTCTTCGATGACGAACGACGTCCGTGTCAGAAAAACCCCATCGGCCGCCGTCTCCTGGGTCATCACGATGCTGCCCATGACGGCTTCGGGATAGTCGCGAACGAACCATGGAGGCGAGGGCATGAGCACCGCCGGCGCGGCTTCCTCGTCCGCAGCCATCGCATTGAGATAGGCGCAGCCCATGATGTTCGTCGTCTCCGCGGCGGCCGAACGTTCGATCTCGCCCCATTCGGTGGACGTACCAGCCGGACGGCCCAGCAGCAGGTCGGCGAGGGCGAGTCCCGATTCGTCGCTGGCCGCGAGCGCGAGAATACCCGGCATGCCACCCCGGATGTGCATCGCACAGACGCAGAGGACCTCGTCACCCGACCCGAGCATGACGACCGCCTCGTCGAGCGGGATCGCCGCCACCTCCTGGACCGTGATCCGCGTGGGGCGGCAGAGCCATTTGGACAGCGACGCCGAAGCCTCGTCGGCGGCCTTGCGAAACACGTTTTCGAGGCGGTTGCTGGAGGATGGGTGCATCATGCATGGGCCGGGGGGAGAGGGGCGAGGCGATGGGATCAACGAATCGGTTCGAGGTCCACGGGTCGTGGCCGGGAGGCCGTCTCGAGAGCCGGGGACTTCTGTGTTTTCTGGGGCTGGGCCAGCTCCACGCAGGTGGCCACGTCGAGCAGCAGGCTGACCGAGCCGTCGCCAAGGATGCTCGCGCCGCCCAGTCCCCTGATGTGCGCATAGTTCTCGTCGAGCGGCTTCACGACGATATCATGCCCGCCCAGCAGCATGTCGACGCGGAGGCCGAACGAGCGGCCGCCCGCCTGCAGGATCACGACGTTTCCGCAGCCGGACGTGTCGTGACGCGGGCCGCTCCACGCGAACAGGTCCTCGATGCCGACCAACGGCAGGAACTCGCCGTGGATGTCGCAGAGCTGCCGGCCGTGGACCGCCACGGTCCGGTGGTCGCCCAGCCGGACAATCTCGCGGACGTGCTCGATCGGCACCGCGAAGACGGCATGCGGCAGCCGGAAGAGCATGCAGCGGGTGATCGTGAGCGTCAGCGGCAGGCGGATGCAGAACGTCGTGCCGGCACCCGGGATCGACGTCACCTCGATCGAACCGTTGAGCTGCCTGACCTTCGTGCGGACGATGTCCATGCCGACCCCGCGGCCGGAGATGTCGGACACGCTCCGCTTCGTGCTGAACCCGGGCTCCCAGATCAGGTCGATGACGCCGGCCTCGTCGAGCTGGTCCGCCTCCTCGCTGGAGACGAGGCCGCGTTCGACGGCCGTCTGTCGCACCCGCGCGACGTCGATCCCGCCGCCGTCGTCCTCGACCGTGATGATCACGTTGTTGCCACGGTGCGCAGCGGTCAGCCGCACCGTCGCGGTCTCCGGCTTTCCGCGCTGCTGCCGCACGTCGCCCGGCTCGATTCCGTGGTCGATCGAATTGCGGACGAGGTGGTTGAGCGGATCGCCCAGTTCGTCGATCATCCGCTTGTCGATCTCGGTCTTCTCGCCTGCCAGCTCGAGCACCACCTTCTTGCCGAGTTCGCCGGAAATGTCACGGACCGACCGTTTGAAGCGGGAGAAGAGCGGCCCAACCGGAACCATCCGCGTGCCGAGCACGCCGTGCTGCAGGCTCTTGCTGACCCGTGTGAACTGGTCGACGGCGGCCACGAGGTCGGTAAACGTGCGGCGGCCCTCGTTCCATTCGCGGGTCTGCTGCCCGAGGAGTTCGACCTGCTCGCCGAGATCCCGCGACAGGGCGGCCGGATCGACCGTCGCTCCCGTCTCCAAGGCATGGATGATCCCACGGAGCGAATCGGCGACCGCCGACGACCGGCCGGAATGCCCCGACTTGCGGAAGAGCGGACCCATCGCCGCGAGCAGCTGGGTGAACCGCGCCCGGTTGACGAGCAATTCGCCCACGAGATTCAAGAGCACGTCGAGCCGGTCGACGTCGACACGAAGGGTCTCGACCGACACCGGTGGTCCCGTGACAGGCGTTTCCGCCCGACGCTGCCCGGCCGGGGCCGCGACGCCCGGATCGCCCACTGCAGGCACTGCTTCGGCAGAAGGTGCCTCGACCGCGGGCATCACGGCGGTCGGCTCGACCAGCCCGTCCACGATGACGACCCTGTCGACACCGTCCACCAGGGCGGCCGCCTCGAGTTCCGACCATTCGGCGGCAGCGACGACGACCTCGAACACCGAAAGTCCGGCCGCATCGACCAGCCGCTCCCGGGACGGCGTCGAGCCGAGCACCGCGCCGACCGCCCCGAGTCGCGCGAGCACGAGTTCGGCCTTGAACTCGGCCATCGGCAGGCCCGCCGCGAAATGCACGGTGACCCGCCACTGCGGTCCCGTTGGGGCTGGTCCCTGGCAGTCGACCGCCACGGCTTCAGCCGGAGCGGGAGCCCGAGACGGAGTCCGCGCGTCGGCGGCATGCTCGAGCGACTTGACCTGCTCCAACAATTCGGTGGCCTGACCGAGGGGCTCCTTCCTGCGGAGGTGATCGTTGCAATCCCGCAGGAAGTCGATGCAGCGGAGCACGACGTTCATCGTGGCGGCGTCGAGCGTCCGCTTGCCGGACCGCAGCCGCACGAAGTGACTCTCGAGGTGATGGGTCAGCGTCGTGATGCGATCGAGGCCAAGCAGCGCCGACGATCCTTTGATCGAGTGGAGCAGCCGAAAGGCCTCGTCGAGGTGACGCGCCTCCATCGGTGACGACTCGAGTGCGAGCAGCGTCTCCACGAGCCCGTCGAGCTGCTCCCCCGTCTCGTCGAGGTAGAGATGCAGGAATTCCGCCATTTCGTCGGCGGGCAGATCGTCGGGAAAGGACATATTGCTCATCGCGGTGCCATGGCGGCCGTCTTGTTCACGGCTTCCGATAAAGGAAGGTGGACTCCCTGCAGAGGTCGCCCAGCAAGTCGTAGATGCCGTCGGCGGGGCCCACGACCAGGTAGCCCCCCGGCGCCAGCGCCGAAACGAGGTTGCGGACGGCCGCCTCCTTCGACCCGCGGTCGAAGTAAATGAACACGTTGCGAATGAAGATGCAATCGAACCCGGGGCCGGGCAGCGGATCGAGCAGGTTGTGCCGCCGAAACTCGCACAGCGACGCGACCACGGGCTTCACGGCCCACTCGTCTCCGTCGGGAGCCGCAAAATGCTCGGTGAGCCGGGCGGCCGAGACCTGCTCCAGCGAACGCGCCGGGTAGCGGCCGCGCTCCGCCTTGGCGATCATCGCCTCGCTGATGTCGGTGCCGAGCACGGAAAGACGCCAGCCGGCGAGCCGCTGCCGCGCCTCGTGCAGGCAGATCGCAAGCGAATAGGCCTCTTCCCCCGAGCTGCAGGCCGCCGACCAGACACGCACCGACCGGTCATGCCGCCCCGCCGCCGTCCGGGCGGCGAGCTGGTCGAGGAACGGCCCGCTGAACCACTCGAAATGACCGCCGGTGCGGAAGAAGTGGGTTTCATTGGTGGTGATGGCGTCGATGAACAGCTCGAGTTCGCCGGGCAGCCGCTTCGCCACGAGCAGCCGGTAATACTCCTCGAACGACTCGAGGCCGAGGTCGCGGAGCCGCCGTCGGATGCGGTTGCTCAAGAGCGTGATCTTCCCCTCCCGCATCCGGATCCCGGTCTGCCGGTAGATGAACTGCTCGAACAGCGCGAACTGTTCCGGCGTGAGTTTTTGCAGTTCCAGCACGATACGGTTCACGCCCTTGGGTACGGCCGGCGGTGGCAAAAGGCCTCGCCCGGCCATCATACCGCGCGGCGGCACGGCGTCGCCGACCGCGACCGTCCGTTCGGCTCCCGCGCGCATGATCATCGACGTCACACGGTGAATCGCTTGATGAGGTCGTGCAGCCCCTGGGCCTGTGCGCCGAGCTGCTCGGCGCTGGCGGCCATCTCCTCGGCGGAGGCCGCATTGGACTCGGTGGTCTGCGACACCGACCGGATCGCCATCTTCACCTCGGCCGCGTTGGCCGACTGCGAGCCGGTCGCGGCCGCGATCGACGCGATGCCGGTGGCGGTCTTTCCCACCGCCGACACGATCGACGTGAGCGACTGCCCGACCTTCCCGGAGAGGCTCGCCCCCTCCTGCACCCGCTTGGTCGACTCCTTGATGAGTCCCGTGATTTCCTTGGCCGCCTCGCTCGCCCGCTCCGCGAGCTTGCGCACCTCGTCGGCGACGACGGCGAAGCCGAGGCCGTGTTCGCCCGCCCGGGCCGCCTCGATCGCGGCGTTGAGCGCGAGGAGATTCGTCTGGCTGGCGATCTCGCTGATCACCTGGATGATGTCGTTGATCTGTTCGGATGACTTCTGGATGAGCCCCATCGACGTGATCGCCTCGAACACGGCCGCTCCGCCGGCCTGCGCCAGTTCGGAGGTCTCCTCGGCCTGCTGCCGGCTCTCCTTGGCAGCCAACGAGATCGATTCGATCGAGCCGACGAGCTGCTCGACGGCGGCGGTCATCTCCTCGACGCTCGCGGCCTGCGACTGCGATCCCTCGCTCAGGGCGCTCGCACTCTCGGCGATCATCCGGGCGCCGTCGTTCTGCTGGTCGGCGGCCTCGGCGATCTGCTTCACCACTCCACGGATATCGGCGAACATCCGGGACGCGTTCGCCGCCAGGCGGCCCATGTCGTCGTCGCCCGCGAAGTCGACGGTAGCCGTCAGGTCGCCCTGCGATGCGAGGGTGAAGACGTCGACGAGCTGCCTGACCTTCTGCTCGAGGTCGGCCTTCGCGGCGACCAGTTCGGCCTGGGCCTGCTCCTCACGTTCCTTGGCCCGAACCTGCTCCGTGATGATCTCCCAGGTCACCATCGGGCCCATGTAGCGGCCGTCGGCATCCTTGATCGCACTGGCGGAGAGGTCGAGCACCTCGTCGCCGAGCTTGATATTGGCGCGATGCGGGAGGTTGCCGGCGTCGTTGACGATCGCCCGCTGCCGCTCCGGCTGTTTGTGAAAGATGTCGATCGACTTGCCGATGATCTCGTCGACGGGGCAAGGGAGCAGGTGCTGCAGGCCGCGGAGTGCGGCGTACGACGCGGGATTCATATAGGTGATCTTGAACTGGCGATCGGCGGCGATCAGCCGCACGCTCGTGTTCTCCACCATCTGCGTGAAGAGCTGCTGCTTCGCCCGGTCGGCCGCCTGCGCGATCGCCTTCTCCGTCACGTCGAAGGCGAACTTGACGACGCCGATCGGCTTGCCGCGCTGGTCGAAGACAGGGCTGTAGGTGGCCTGCACCCAGACCGGACGGCCATCCTTTGCCACCCGACGGAATTGTCCCGCCTGGAACCTGCCGGCTCGCAGCTGTTCCCACAACTCGTGGTATTCGGGCGTTCCCCGCGCGTCCTCGGGCACGAACATCGAGTGGCTGCGGCCGACCACCTCGTCGAGGCCGTAGCCCATGAGCCGGAGGAAGTTTTCGTTGGCGGTCACGACGGTGCCGTCGAGGGCGAAGTCGATCCGCGCCATCGATCGATCGAGCGCTTCAACGACCGGCCGCGCCGTCATGCTTTTCTGGGTCGCCATCGTCAATTGTCTCCGCCAGGGGGTCGTGAATCCTGCGCAGCCAGCAGGCTGGCGCGATGTACTTCTTCG
Source organism: Pirellulales bacterium (assembly GCA_044369655.1). GTDB lineage: Bacteria > Planctomycetota > Planctomycetia > Pirellulales > UBA1268 > CAMCQY01. Next base: position 11,773 of record JBILWX010000025.1, on the reverse strand, counting down.
AGATTCGCCGGGTCAAGCAGCTGGTCGACGTCGAGGAGGATGAACAGCTCGTCGCTCACGCGGGCGAACCCGTCGATGTACCTGCGGCCGGAAGCCATCACGGCGTCGGGCGCGGGCTGTATCTGGTCGGCGGCCACCCGCATCACCCGCGACACGGAGTCGACGCTGCAGCCCATCGTCCGGGAGCCGACGTTGACGACCACGGTGCGAGCCTCGGCGTCGGCCTCACGGGGGTCGAGGCCGAAGAGCACGCGGAGGTTGATGATCGGAATGATCGTGCCCCGGAGGTTGCTCACGCCGTCGACGTAGCGAGGGACCTCGGGGATACGCGTGACGCCCGTGGGGATGACGATCTCCTGGATCCGCTCGATCCGAAAGGCGTACTTCTGCCCGGCGAGTTCAAAACCGACGAACTGGGGAGACCCCGTCGCCGAACGCGCTGCCTTCGCTGCAGTTTCCATGTCCGTCGCCCGGTAAAATGACCAACGTCTGCTCGAACCGCCCACCTGCTTGATATAGCCCACGTTCCCGGGCCGATCAAATTCCCCAGCCCCCACTGCCCGGCCAGCCGACACGACCCGAACGACCACTTCATCCGCTTCACGGCGTTGTTCCATGGCGGGCGTTCGCAGGGCACTTTTGCCGGCCACTCCGGCGGTGCGGCATAATGCCGCGGGTCGCCGCCCCACCCACCATTTCTGGATCCCGTGTCCAAGCCTCCCCCCCTCACCGTCGTCGTCGCCGACGATTCTGCCCTCTATCGGCAGATGCTGCTCAACGTGCTCCGCCGGATCGACGGCGTGGAGGTCGTGGGCGTGGCCGCGAACGGCCGCGAAGCCGTCGACAGCGTCGTCAGGCTGCGGCCCGACGTGCTGACGCTCGACGTGCACATGCCGGTCCTCAACGGAATCGCCGTGCTGCGGGAACTCCGGGCCACGGGCAGCCGGGCCCGGGCGATCATGGTGAGCAGCCTCACGAGCGAAGGGGCTCCGGCCACCGTCGAGGCGCTGCTGGAGGGGGCGTTCGACTACCTACCCAAGCCCGTGGGCCTCGAGCCCCACGTGGCGAGGGAGGCCATTCACTCGGCCCTGGCCGAGAAGCTGGCGCTCGTCCGCGCTGCCATCCATCCCCTCGCAGAAGGGCCGGCGATCGTCCTCCGTCCCGCCGCGGAGGAGGGTACGCGACGGCCGGTGCTGCCGTACGACGCGATCGCGATCGGCACATCCACGGGCGGCCCCGAGACGCTGCGGGCGGTGGTGCCGCGGCTGCCAAAGGATCTGCCCGTTCCGGTGTTCATCGTGCAGCACATGCCGCCGATGTTCACGGCCACCCTCGCCGCCCGGCTCGACGAGCTGTCGGCGGTCGGCGTCGTCGAGGCGGCCGACGGCATGAAGGCAGAGGCAGGACGCGTGCATGTCGCCCCGGGCGGCCGCCATCTGCGTCTTGCCGTCCGCGACCGGGCGCCGAGTTGCGTCATCGACGACGGCGCTCCCCGGCTCGGATGCCGGCCCTCCTTCGACAACCTGCTCGAGTCGATGGTCGAAATCTACGGTGGCCGGATCATCGCCGTCGTCCTCACCGGCATGGGCTGCGACGGGCTCGACGGAGTCCGCCGGGTCAAGGCCAAGGGGGGCTGCGTCATCGCGCAGGCGGCTGAAACGTGCTGTGTCTACGGCATGCCCAAGGCGATCGTCGAACATGGCCTGGCCGACGCGGTGCTGCCGCCCGACGCGATCGGCTTGGCGTTGGCGGCGGGGCTCCCTCGGGCAACCCAGGCCGCGACAGGATGGCCCAGGCAGCCGCACCACTCGTAGCCGATGGAATCAAAGGAGCCTCGCTCATGCCATTCAAGGAAGTCGCCCCCGCCATCTTTTGTTGGACCGACACCTGCAACGTCTACGTGATCAAGGACGGTCCGGCCGCGATCCTCATCGACCTGGGCGACGGCAGCGTGCTCGACGCCCTGCCCGAACTCGGCGTCACACGGGTCGAGTGGGTGCTCTACACGCACCACCACCGCGAGCAGTGCCAGGGGCATGCGAAACTCGCCGGTCATCCTGCCTGCGGCGGCGTGAAGGTGGCCGTGCCGGCCAATGAACGGGAGCTGTTCGAGAAGCCGCTCTCCTTTCGGGCGCTGGTGCCGCAGCTCTCCGACAAGTTCACCGTCCACGGGGCGAGCTACGTCCGGCCGCCGATCACGCCGATCGCCGTCGATCGGGCCTTCGAGAAGATGGACTCGTTCGACTGGCATGGCCGCGAGATCTGGTGCGCGGAGACCGCCGGCAACAGCCCCGGCTCGATGAGCTACCTGCTCAGGCGGCCCGGCACTCTCGGCGGGAAGGGGGGCTGGCTGGCGTTCACCGGCGATCTCATGCTCGACGGCGCCGTGCTCCACACCTGGTACGACAGCGAGTGGGACTATGGCTTCTGCAAGGGGATCTACGCGGTGGCCACCGCGGCCGGCTATCTGGAGAGTTTCGCGCCGCTGACGATGCTCCCCGCACACGGCCCCGTGATCGCCGATGCGGCACCGCAGCTGGCGGCGTTCCAGAAGAAGCTCCGCCGGCTCGAAAAGGTTCAGAAGCGCGGCTACGAGGTGTTCGCGTTCGCCGGCTGCGATCAGGACCGCGTCTCGCGGCCCTCGGCGGTGCCGCACTTCTGGCAGGTGTCGCCGCACCTCTACAAGGTCCGCGGGCACGAATACTGGGTGAATTTCCACATGCTGGTCTCCGACGACGGGCATGCCTTGCTGCTCGACTGCGGCCTCTTCGACAGGAAGTTCCTCGATCGGCTGCTGGATGGCGCCCGCGACAGGCTCGGCATCAAGGCGATCGACGCGGTGCTCGTCACCCACATGCACGGCGACCACTTCCTCGACGCCGACCACGTGCGCAAGACCCGCGGCGCCGAGGTCTGGACGCACGAACGGGTGGTCGACCTCATGGAGCGACCGCTCGACTACGACTACGACGCGCTCATTCCCGCCTACCGCGAGCGAAAGACCGTCGACCTCCAGAGGATCGACGTCGATCGCGTGATCCGCGACGGCGAGGTGATCCGCTGGCGGGGCTACGACCTGGCCTGTGACTGGATGCCGGGGCAGACGGAGTTTGCCTGCTGCGTGCACGGCGTGATCGACGGCAAACGGGTGGCCTTCACCGGCGACAACATCTTCGGTTCGCCCGCCGACCCGGCCCAGCACGGCCACGAAGCGGTGGTCGCGAGAAACGCCTGCACGGTGGAGGAGGGCTACGGCTACGCGGGTACCTACCTCCACGGCATCGCCCCCGACCTGATCCTCGGGGGCCATTCCTGGGCGATCGAGAATCCGAAGCCGCTCATCGACCGTTACATCGCGGCGGCGGAGGAGCTCCGCGAGTCGTTCCGCGACCTCACGGGTGAACGCGACTACCGGCTGGCCTACGACCCCTACTGGGTGCGCGTGCATCCCTACCGCGTGACCGTGAAGCCGGGGGGCACGGCCGAGGCCGCGTTGATCGTGAAAAACTTCCTCGACGTGCCGACGGTCTACGAGGTCAGGCTCATCTGCCCGGCGGGGATCAGGATCGATCCGTCGGTGGCCACGCTCCGGGTCGAGGCGGGGGCGACGCGAAGCCTGCCGGTGCGGGTGTCGGCGGCGAGCGATGCGGCAATCGGGCTCGCGATCGTGGCGATCGACATCACACAGGACGGCCTCCGGCGCGGCCAACTGTTCGACGTGATCGTGAACGTCACGGCGTGAGCGGCCGGCCCTTCGATTCGCGAACACCTGGCAAGCGATTCGCTCAGCCGGACGCGGCGTTTTTCAGAATCGCTGCGGTGATGGCCGGCGGCATGTGCATCCGCGACCAGCCGCCGTCGAGCACGATGGTCGTGCCCGTGAGATAACTCGCCTCGTCGGAAGCGATCCAGGCCACCGCCTTCGCGACCTCATCGGGTCGGCCCCAGCGGCCGAGCATCGCCATCGACTCGGAGAACTCCCGGATCGGGTCGCCCGTGCCGCGATCGGCCACAGGGCCGTTCGTCAGCGTGCTGCTCATCGCCGTGTCGATCGCCCCCGGGGCGATCGTGACCACCCGGATCCCAACCGGGCCGTAGAGCGCCGCGAGGTCATACGTGAGCGACTCCATCGCCCCCTTGCATGAGACGTATGCCGCCGACACGCCGTGCGCCTGCCGCGACATCATGCTGCCCACGTTCACGATCACGCCGCCGCCGTGCCGCTCCATCTCCTCGGCCGCCCAGCGGGCCATGAAGGCGGGCGACGTGAGGCAGACGCGAATCGTGCGGTCCCACTCTGCGGGCGTCATCTCCCGCATCGTCTTGAGTTCCCGGGCGGCCGCGTTGTTGACGAGCACGTCGAGCCGTCCGAACTCCGCCGCCACCCTTCGCACGGCCGATTCCGCGAAGCCGAGGTCGCCCAGATCACCGCAGAGGGCGAGCACCCGCCCGCCTGCCGTCTCGAGCCGCCGCCGCACCTCGTCGAGCCGCGTTGCATCGCGGCCCACGATGCCGACGGCATAGCCGCGGTGGACGAATTCCTCCGCCACTCCCGCGCCGATCCCGGCCGAGGCGCCGGTGACGAGCGCAACGCGACCGAGCGCCCCCGTCCGCCCTGATGGGGCCGCGGAATCGCCACCGGATGCCGTCGAACCATTCATCCCGTCATCGTACCGTGCCGGCACGCTCCAGCCAGAACCGCCCGATGCTCTCGAGCGGCAGATCCTTCGTCTCGGGAAGCCACCGCCACACGAATGCCCCGCACGACAGACAGATTCCGGCGAACAGAAGATAGGCCGCGCCGGGGTGGCCCATCCGCTCCTGGCAGGCGGCCGTGACCATCGGGAAGACCTGCGCGCAGACGAAGCTCGAAAGGTAGAGCATGAAGCAGACGACCGCCATCGCCGTCGCCCGGATGCGGTTCGGATAGATCTCCGACACGACCACCCAGGAGAGCGGGGCCAGGCTCAGCGTGAACGATCCCGCGGCGATGATCATGGCAGCGAGGTTGATGAATGGCGAGCCGCCAAAGAAGAAGTTCGCCGCCATGAGCAGGTGCCCCGCAGCCATGCCGATGACTCCCAGGATCAGGATCGGCCGCCGGCCGAAGACGCGCACGATCCAGAAGGCCGCAATCGTCGCGGCGAGGATGAAGAGGTTGAGAAAGATCGTGAAAAAAATCGCGTCGGAGGCCCCGCCGATGCCAGCGTTTTGCAGGATCGACGGGCCGTAGAGGAGCATCATGTTCACGCCGTTGACCTGCGAGAAGATCATGAGCACCGTCCCGACGACGACCGCCGTGCGGATCCCGGGCTGCAGCAGCTCCGCGAACGTGCCGGTCTCTTCGCCCAGTTCGGCGCGGATCTCGCCGAGTTCGCGGGCAGCCTCGGCCGGGCCGTTGATCCGCGTGAGCACGTCGAGCGCCTCGTCGTCGCGGCCCTTCGCCGCGAGCCACCGCGGGCTCTCTGGCACGACGAGAAGCCCCGCCATGAGGGCGACGATCGCCGGAATCTCCGAGGCGAACATCCACCGCCAGTGGCCCCCGAAGGAGAGGAGCCACGACGAGATCACGGCGAGGTTGATGCCGATTACGATCGCCAGCTGGTTGACCGTGACGAGCCGGCCGCGGAGCCTCGGCGGCGAGAGTTCGGCGATGTACATCGGCGAGGTCATCGCCGCGAGGCCCACACCGATCCCGCCGACAGCCCGCCACACGTTGAACTCCGTGATCGTGCGGGGCAGGGCGGTGCCGATCGCCGAGGCCAGAAAGCAGACCGCGGCGATCCAGAGCGTGTTGCGTCTGCCGACACGGTCGGCCAGCCACATCCCTGCGAGCGGCCCGGCGATCGAGCCGAAGATGGCGCTGCTCATCGCGAGCCCCTCGCCGGCCGCATCGAGTCCGAACTGCTCCTTGAGGAAGGGGAGCGCGCCCGACGCGATCGAGAGATCGAATCCGAAGAGGAAGCCTCCGGCCGCCGCCACGAGGGCCACGAGGAAGACGTAGGCCGTTCCGGTGATCTTCATGGAGGGGTTTCCCGCGCGGCTCAGCCGCTGCGACGCGAAGAGTTCTTGCCAGGCGCAAAGAGCGAATCGTGGAGCCGCGTGCCGAGGCCGGGGCCTTCTGGGAGGAGCGCGTAGCCCCGCTCGATCACGGGGCCGCGGTCGACCAGATGTGCATACAGTGTGCGAACGTGGGCCCGCACGGTCTCCTGGAAGACCACGTTCGTCGAGGCCGCGGCGAGGTGCAGCCCGGCGAAGAGGTTGAGCGGGCCGGTGCAGTCGTGGATCGTGGCGGGAATGTTGAAGGTCTGGGCCATGTCGATCACGCGGCGGGTCTCGCTGATGCCACCGTTCCACGTGGGATCGACCATGCAGTAGTCGGCGGCGCCGGCCTGGAGCACCTGGAGGTATTCCTTGCGGCCGAGCAGCATCTCGCTGGCCGCGATCGGCACGCCGCTCTGGCGGCGGAAATCCGCCAGCGTGGCCACGCAGTCGGGCCGCAGGAGATCCTCGACCCAGAGTGGGCGGATTTCGCGGAGCGCCTCCGCGATCCGCATCGCGGCCGGCAGTTGGTAGAAGGCGTGCCCTTCGATCGCGATGTCGAGCGCCATGCCCACCCGGTCGCGGATCGCGCGGAGCGGCCGCATTCCTTCCTCGACGTCTTCGGCCGAAATGTGGAGGCCGCCGTGGCGATGGGCCGCCCGATCGAACGGCCAGAACTTGAGCACCTTGTAGCCCTCGGCGACGAGTTCGGCGGCGAGGTCGCCGGGACTGTTCAACGAAGCCCAGGCGTCTTCGAGCGGCCCGGGCTTTCCCTCGGAGCCGTACCCGGGCCAGCCGGGATGCTTCGGGCCCGTCTCCTGGATCGCGCCATACGAAGGGCCACCACAGGTGTTGTAGACGGGGATCTTCTCGCGGACGGGTCCGCCGAGCAGTCGGTAGACGGGCTGGCCGGTCGCCTGGCCGAGGATGTCCCACAGCGCGATGTCGATCGCAGCGAGTGCCCGCATCTCGGCGCCGGGATGGCCAAACGGCGTGCACCGCTCGTAGAGCCACCGCCAATGCGACTCGATCGCCAGCGCGTCGCCGCCGATGAGCCGCGCGGCCATCCAATCGTGGATGAGGGCCGCGATCGCATGCGGCGTGTAGTAGGTTTCGCCGCAGCCGACGAGGCCGTCGTCGGTGTGCACCCGCACGAACAGCAGGTTCGACATGATGCCGTGCGGAATGGCGGTCTCGATCGCGGTAATGCGGGACATCGGAATCTCCGGTACACGACTGTCGCCGTTGTCGGTGCGTTTCTTGGAACGGATTCTAGAGTTTTGTATGTTGAAATGTCGAGAGGTGGCCCAGCGGCGCTTGCCGCCACCGACCGCCATTCCATCCGGAGCCCGTTTCGCATGACAGCCACCGCGTCCCCGCCATTCACGATCGATGCCTCCACGAAGCTGCTCGAACGATCGAAGCAGTCGCTCGCGATGGGCGTGTCGAGCGGGATGCGGAAGGCGGGGGCCCCGGCGCCGCTCTTCTTCGAGCGGGGCGAGGGAGCCTGGTATTTCGACGCCGACGGTCACCGCCTCCTCGACTACACGCTCGCCTGGGGGCCGCTCATCCTCGGCAACGCGCACCCGGCCGTGATCGCCGCGGTCACCGAGCAGCTCTCCCGCGGCTTCGCCTTTGGGGCCCAGCACCGCGGCGAGATCGAACTCGCCGAACTGATGACGAGCGTGGTGCCGGGCCTCGACCGGGTGATCTTCTCGAACACGGGATCGGAGGCGGTGCAGGCGGCGCTGCGGCTGGCGCGGGCCTTCACGGGCCGGCCGCTCTTCTTGAAGTTCGAGGGGCACTACCACGGCTGGTTCAACAACGTGCTCGTGAGCTACCGGCCGAAGGCGTCCGATCCGATCGAGGCCTTGCCCACCTGCGGCGGCCAGCCGCACCACGAGTTTGCCGACACGATCGTCGTGCCCTGGAATGATCTCGCCGCGCTCGAGCGGGCGTTCGCGGAGCATCCGGGGCAGATCGCGGCCGTGCTCACCGAGCCGCTGTTGGCCAATAGCGGCTCCTGCGAGGCCGAGCCGGGATTCCTGGCGGGCGTCATCGACTGCTGTCGCCGGCACGGAGCGGTGTCGGTCTTCGACGAGGTGATCACCGGCTTCCGGATCGCGCTCGGTGGCGCTCGTGAGCACTTCGGGCTCGTGCCCGATCTTTCCGTCTACGCCAAGGCGATGGCGGCCGGCTTCGCCCTCGCGGCCGTCGGCGGCCGCAAGGAGATCTTCGACGTGCTCGACGACGGCCGCACAATCCACGCCGGCACCTACAACGGCAATCCGGTGAATCTGGCGGCGGGCGCCGCGACGATCCGCACGCTCGCCGAGCCCGGCACGTTCGAGCGGATGCATGCCCACGGGCGGGCGGTGCGGGCGCGGATCGAGTCGGCCGCGGCCGCGCGGGGCATTCCGCTCGTGACCAGCGGCTCGGGGCCGGTATTCAGCGTGCACTTCGGGCTCACGGCCAAGCCCCGCGACTACCGCGACACGCTGCGGGCCGACGCCAACCGCTACGCCGCCTTCCGGCTGGCGCTTCTGCACCGGGGCGTCTACGTCCTGCCCGACGGCCGCTGGTATGTGGGCGCCGCGCATGGCGAGCCGGAGCTCGCCCACGCGCTGGCCGCCATCGACGGCGCGATCGGCGCTCTCGCGGAATCGACCTCATGACAGCGGCACGCAGAAAGCGCGTCGGCATCATCGCGCTGCTCCAGGAATCCAACACGTTCCTCGCGGGGCGGACCACGCTCGACCACTTCCGCGCCGACCTGCTCGCGACGGGGCCGGCCGTCCGCGAGAAACTCGCCGAGGCCCATCACGAGGTGGGCGGCTTCTTCGCCGGCCTCGCGGCTGCCGAAATCGAAGCTATTCCGATCTTCGCCGCCCGCGCGCTTCCCTTCGGCACGATGACGGCCGACTGCCTTGAATCTCTTATCGGCATGATGACCGATGCGCTCGACGCCGCCGGGCCGCTCGACGGCCTGCTCGTGGCGCCCCACGGCGCGACGGTGAGCGAGGAGATCCTGGACGTCGACGGCCACTGGCTCGGCCTGCTGCGGCGGCGGTTTCCGACGCTCCCGATCATCGGCACGATCGACCCGCACGCCAATCTCTCCCCGGCGATGATCGCGGCCACCGACGCGCTCATCGCCTACCGCACGAATCCCCACGTCGACCAGCGCGATCGCGGCTTCGAGGCGGCGCGGCTCATGGCCCGCACGCTCGCCGGCGAGATCCGGCCCACGCAGGCAGCGGCTTTTCCGGGGCTCGTGATCAATATCGAGTGCCAGGATCCCGCCGCCTTTCCCTGCCTGCCGCACTACGAGGCGGCCGCCCGGCTCCGCGAGACCGTGCTATCCACGAGCATCGTGCTCGGGTTTCCGTATGCCGACGTGCCCGAGATGGGCACAGCCGCGATCGTCGTGACGAACGACGATCCCGCCGCCGCCCAATCGCATGTGGATGCGCTTGCCGCGGGCCTCTGGCAGGCTCGCGACACGTTTCGCCCTGCGCTTCTCGGCATCGCGGAGGCGCTCGATCGCGCCGCGGCCATGGCCGGCCCCGTCTGTCTGCTCGACATGGGCGACAACGTGGGCGGTGGCTCGCCGGCCGATGGCGTGGCGTTGGCCCGGGCGATCCTGCGGCACGGTCTGGCGCCGGGTTTTACGTGCGTGTGCGATGCGGCCGCTGCGCAGGCGGCGACGGCCGCGGGCTTGGGAACGCGGCTGCGGCTGGCGGTCGGAGGCCATGCGACGGAGTGGGCGAGCGACGAAGAGTCGCAGCCGATCGACGCGGAGTGGCGGGTGACGGCGCTGAGTGACGGCCGGTTTACCGAGACCAAACCACGGCATGGCGGCGGGACGGCGTTCGATCAGGGCCCGACCGCCGTGCTCACGCACGACCGCGGCCTCGTCGTGATGGTGACGAGCCGTCGCATGGCCCCGTTCAGCCTGGAGCAAATCCGCCACGCCGGCCTCGATCCCGCGGCCTTCCGAGTGCTCGTGGCGAAGGGCGTGCACGCCCCGGTGGCGGCCTACGGCGAGGTCTGTCGCGGATTTCTCCGCGTCAACACGCCGGGAGTCACCACGGCCGACCTCTCCCGACTCGCCTACCACCACCGCCGCCGCCCGCTCCACCCGTTCGAGGCGTAGCCCGTTGCAGTTCTGAACCACGAGACAATACTTTTCTCATCCTGGACGATCGAATCATGGAATCAACCTCGCTCACCAAGGCCCTCGGCCTCCTCGAAGCCACCGCCGGCCATCCCGCCGGCCGCTCGCTCGCCGATCTCGCGGCGGAGGTGGGTATGCCGAAGCCGACCGCCCACCGGATCCTCAAGTCGCTGACGGCGCTCGGCTACCTCGAACGCCCCGCGTCGGGCGTCTATCGGCAGAGCCCGCAGATACAGCGGCTCGTTTCCGATGCGGCCGTCCGCCGGCTCATCGACGCCGCAGCCCGGCCGCTCCGCGACCTTCACGCGAAGACGAAAGAGACCGTGAACCTCGGCATGCTGCGGCATGATCGCGTGCTCTACCTCGACGTGATCGAGTGCACGCTGCCGTTGCGGCGCGTGGCCACGCGAACGAGCGATCCCTTCCACACCACCGCGCTCGGCCGGGCGATCGCCAGCCGGCTGCCGGCCGAACGCCGGGTCCGGCTCCTGGCCCGGGCCAAGCTCGAGCGGCGAACCGCCGCCACGATCGCCGACCGTCGTCGGCTCACCGCCGAGATCGAAAAGGCGGCCCGGCAGGGCTACGCGATCGAGGAGAGCGAGACCGACATCGGCGTGGCCTGCATCGGCGCACCGGTCTGTGCCGGCGACGAGGTGCTCGGCGCCGTGAGCGTGAGCCTGCCCACCGCGCGGCTCGACGCCGCGGGCCGCCGCCGGCTCGTCGCGCTCGTCCAGAAGACCGCCCACACCATCTCCACTCGGCTCGCATCCAGTTCTTCCCGCAGCTCCACACGAAAGGAATCGCGATGAAACTCGTCCGCTTCGGCGCCCGCAACCAGGAAAAGCCCGGCCTCGTCACCGCCGACGGCCGTATCAAGGATCTCTCCGCCCACGTGCGCGATTTCGACCACGCCTTCTTTTCGGACGGCGGCCTCGATGCGGTGCGGAAGCTGGCCGCGCAGGTTGACGCCTTGCCCGACGCCCCCGCCGGCGCGCGGATCGGTGCGCCGGTGGCGAGGCCGCGGAACGTGTTCGCGATCGGCCTCAACTATTCCGACCACGCCAAGGAGACGGGCGCCGCCATTCCCGCCGAGCCTATCCTTTTCATGAAGGCGACCGGCGCCGTCTGCGGCCCGCACGACCCGATCCTCATTCCGCGCGGCAGCGAGAAGACCGACTGGGAGGTGGAACTCGGGCTCGTGATCGGCCGCGACGCCAGGTATCTGCCCTCGAAGGAGGCGGCCCGCGACCACGTCGCCGGCTTCTGCGTGGCCAACGACGTCTCCGAGCGGGCGTTTCAGATCGAGCGCGGCGGCCAATGGAGCAAGGGAAAGAGCAGCGACAATTTCCTGCCGCTTGGGCCCTGGCTCGTCACGGCCGACGAGGTGGGCGATCCGCAGAAGCTCGGCCTGACGCTCGACGTCAATGGCGTGCGGCGGCAGAACGGCACGTCGGCGACGATGATCTTCGACGTCTGGCACATCGTGCACTACCTCTCGCACTTCATCACGCTCGAGGCGGGAGACGTGATCATCACGGGCACGCCGCCGGGCGT
>JBILWX010000246.1:0-3439 GCA_044369655.1 Pirellulales bacterium | reverse complement strand
GCAGTGTTCGATCTTTCATGATCCTGTTCCCGTGGGGCACCCGTGTCTGAATCAGTAGCGTAGTCCATTTTTTCGGACATGCACCAGTGGTGCCTGCTCCGGCCCTGTGCCGGACGCCATGATGCGGGCGAGGATGATCACGTGGTCGCCCATCTGGCCACCGCTCCCGCCAGCCTGTGTCACCGCCTGGCATTCGAGCCAGGCGATCGCGTCGGGGATCACGGCGGTGCCCGTGGGGCTGCGGTCGACCGCCAGCCCGGCGAAGGGATCCTCGCCCGGGCCCGCGGGGCGGCCGAAGCGGGCCACCAGCGGCCGCTGCGACTCCCCGAGCACGTTGACCACGAACGGCGTGCACTGGTCGATCGCCGCCAGCAGGTCGCGCGACGCGCCCACTGCGATCGTGATCAGCGGCGGCACGAACCCGCCCTGCATGATCCAACTCGCGAGCATGGCACGGTCGGTTGCGTCGGCGTCTCCTTCGCCGGCTCGCCACGTCACCACGAACAGACCACTGGGGATGCGTCCGAGTGCGACGCCGACGGCATCGGCAGGTTCATTCTGGGAGGATGGCTGTGGCTGCGTCATGGTGGTCGAGGTGTGAAAGAGCGTTGAATGGGAGTTTCGGAAGTTCGCGGGCTTGCCCCGCTTTCCGCGGTGCCGCGTCTGGAGGCGGTTTCCGGCGATGGAAGCCTTCCGGTCCGATTCCTTCGCTGGCGGAACGAGCTTTGCGGAGCCGATCAATCTGGGGCCGTCACCCGCGCGTCCGTAGAGTGTCGCAGCGGTGTCCATGATCCGCAACCCGGGGCGGGTTGCGTGGTCGTGCCGGTCACGTTGCTCGTTTTCGCCGATGGTGTTCATGATGGACAACTCCCCGCCGCCGACAGGAGTTCCTCGGTCCCGCCCGTTGCGCGGCGGACCGTGGCAGCGGCGCGTGTCGGGTGCTTTCGCGGTGCTGATGGGCATGATGGCGGTCGTGGCGACGGCCGTGGCAGCAGAGCCTGCGTTGGCACCGCAGGCGGAGCAGGGCGATGCCGCCGCAGTGCTGCCCACACCGCTGCAGGAATCGGCCCCGTTGGAGACGCCGGGCGGCCAGCCCGCGCTGCACATGCTGCCGCCCACGCAGCCGCGCGGACCGGTCGTGCTCGACATGCCCTACGAAGCGGCGCCGTGCTGCCCGGATGACTGCACGCTGCCCGGTGGCGGGTTCCCCGAGGGGTTCGACGACCTCTGGGCCGCGAGACCGTGGTTCTGGCAGATCATGCCCAACAACCTGATCTACACGAGCTACCTCGCCGGGCCGAAGGAGCCGCGGATCGGCACCTCGATGTATCGCGACACCGCGCTTGATCCGCTCAATCCCAGCATCTCGAACGGCACGCTGTGGGACACGACCCTCGGCGGCCGCGCCTCGATTCTCCGCTTTGGATCCGACCCGGTGCTGCATCCGCAGGGCTTCGAGGTGCAGATCGAGGGTGCGGCCTTCGTGCGGCTCGACCCGCAGGACGATCGCGATTTTCGCAGCGGCGACTACCGGTTCGGCGTGCCGCTCGTCTACGGGATCGGCCGCTGGCAGACGAAGCTGGCCTATTATCACAACAGCGCCCACCTCGGCGACGAGGCGATGCTCAAGCACCCCGATTTCCCACGGGTCAATTACGTCCGCGACTGCATCGTCTGGGGCAACTCGTATTACCCGTTCGACTGGCTGCGCATCTATGGCGAGGTGGGCTATGCCTTTTTCAACGCCGGCGGCTCGGAGCCGTGGGAGTTTCAGTACGGCACGGAGCTCATCCAGGCCCGGCCGACCGGTATCCACGGGGCGCCCTTCCTGGCCGTGAACGGCATGTCGCGGCAGGAACTCGACTGGGGCGGGAATGTCTGCGTGCAAACAGGCTGGGCATGGCGGGGCCGGCGGAGCGAGAAGCTGTTCCGCATCGGCTTCGAATACCTCTACGGCTCCGATCCGCAGTATGAGTTCGTCTTCTACAACCAGAATCGGTATGGCGTCGGCATGTGGTATGACTTCTGACTACAGGCGAAACACGGCCATCCTGGCCGTTTTCGCTTGGCCGACCTCCGTCGGCTGGTGCTGACCCGGCCCTCCGGGCCTAGCGCCGATAGAATTCATCACCATGCCCCTGCTTGCGATCGAAACCACCTGCGACGAGACCGCCGCCGCGATCATCGCGCGTGACCGCACGGTCATATCGAGCGTGGTGGCCAGCCAAGACGCCCTCCATGCGCGGTGGCGGGGTGTCGTGCCGGAGGTGGCGTCGCGTGCCCACGTCGAGCGGATCATTCCGGTTGTCGACGAGGCGGTCGTGCGGGCCGGCATCGGGCGGGCCGACCTCGTCGCCGTGGCGGTCGCGGTCAGGCCGGGACTCGTCGGATCACTGTTGGTGGGGCTGTCGGCCGGCAAGGCGATCGCGGCCGCGCTCGACCTTCCCATCGTGGGCTATGACCACATCGCGGCGCATCTCTACGCCTGTCGATTGGCGCACGGGGAGCGGCTGCGCTACCCGTGCGTCGGTCTGGTGGCCAGCGGGGGGCATACGTCGCTGTTTCTCGTGCGTGGGCCGACCGATCTGGAACGGCTCGGCGGCACGATCGACGACGCTGCCGGCGAGGCCTTCGACAAGGCTGCGAGCGTGCTGGGGCTCGGCTATCCGGGAGGGCCGCAGATCGAGGCAGCCGCGGTGGGAGGGAACCCGCGGGCGCATCGCCTGCCGCGTCCGCTGGCGAACGACCACGGTCGGCTCGACCTGAGCTTCAGCGGACTGAAGACGGCGCTCCGCTACCTGGTGCGGCCTCCGGGATCGCCGGCCGATACGCCCATCCCGCAGGGAAAGGCATTGGCCGACCTCGCCGCGTCGTTCCAGCAGGCCGTGGTCGACTCGATCCTGGCGAAGCTCTCCCTCGCGCTCGATCGCACCGGCTGCAAGACGCTGGCGATCGGCGGCGGCGTCACGGCGAACACGCTCCTCCGCGAGTCGGTGGAACGGTTGGGACGCCAGCGTGGAATCGACGTGCTCATCCCACCTCGCTCGCTCTGCACCGACAATGCCGCCATGGGGGCGATCGCGTGGGAGCGGCTCGAACGAGGCGAGAACGACGGCCTGCAACTCGACGTACTGCCCGGAACCGACCGTTCCGCGGCCCGTCGGTAGCGCCACGATGCCCTGCTCGCGTGAAGGTTGCTCGCCCGGAAGGCGAGCCCGGCAGTCGAGGGAACCCTTGGCGTTCCCTCCGACTGCCCCAAGCGAGCAGTGGCCAGGGATGGCCCTGCTCGCGTGAAGGTTGCTCGCCCGGAAGGCGAGCCCGGCAGTCGAGGGAACCCTTGGCGTTCCCTCCGACTGCCCCAAGCGAGCAGTGGCCAGGGATGGCCCTGCTCGCGTGAAGGTTGCTCGCCCGGAAGGCGAGCCCGGCAGTCGAGGGAACC
>JBILWX010000107.1:0-11881 GCA_044369655.1 Pirellulales bacterium | reverse complement strand
GACGACCGCCACGGTGTCACCGTCTGACTGCGTGGCATAGCCACCGGGATACTCGAATTGCTCCAGATCGCCGTGCGGATAGGCGTGTGACGCACTGCGGGTGGCGATGAGCTCTGCCTTGGGATTCGTGAACGCATAGTCCTTTACGGAATATTTCCCCGGCGCCATCTGCTCGCCGGAGTCCCAAAGAAAAATATGCTCCTCAGTGAGGGCGGCTTGTTTCGCGGAGCGGTAGGGAATCTTTGCGTAGCCCGGGAAGGGCCCGTGGCCCGTGCTCGAGTCGCACAGCACAAGCGTGTGTTTTCCGGCCTCGTGCTTGTGGAAATAGTAGATGCCACAACGCTGCATCAGGCGATGGACGAAATTGCTGTGTGACTCGTTGTATTGCGCGCAGAATTCGATCGGATCGTAGCTGCCGACGAGTTTCCCACTGTCGTAGTCGGAAAATCCGAAATCACCGAAGACCTGCTCGAGGATCTCCACCACCGACATGTTTTGGAAGATGCGGCAGTTCGAACCCAGCTCCAGGCAGGCGATCCAGGGGACGATCTCCAGGCGATAGACCGCGAGGTTGCCTTCAAACCCAGTCTGCCGGACGCGGCGGACGAGCCCGCTGCGGTGCTGCTGGCCTCCGCCGGGGAGCGTGGCGGTGACAGTCAGCGGTTTGCCGAGCAGTTGGCCGAAATCGATGTTGGCGTTTTGGCTGTGGGCTTCGAGGATCCCCGTAAACGGTTTCCCGAGAGATTCGCTATAGCGAAACGATCTCGGCCTGAAGGCATCAGTGCCCAGGCTACAGTCAACGACCACTCGTTCAAGGCCGGCCGATCGGTTAGCCACGGGACCTGCCATGCGAACACCTTATGCCGAAGGAGTCGGCCCTCTCGCGAGAAGTGACTTATGGTTCAGTCGCGACGAGGTTATAACGCCCAGTGCTGGGCCCGACAACCGATGCGACCACGCGGGTCGTTTTCATCCACTGCAGCCGTCGCGTTGAACGTGCCCGTGGGATTCCATATCCTTGATCTGAAGTTCGCTATCACCCAGACCCCATGGGCATGTGCGGGACCGTGTCTTTCATCCGGGAGGGATTCGAAATGGCTGGAAAGATGGTGAATGCAGGATCGTTGCTGAACTGCACGCAAGGCGCTGCGCCAGCGACGCTCGCGGTGGTCGTAACGACGACTACGGCGCAGGGGCCGCCGGCGGCGAACATCAATGATTATGTTCCGGTGACCAATATCCCGACGTTTGGCATGTGCAAGTCGGCGTTAAACCCCACGGTGGCGGCCGCCACGGCCGCAGCGCTCGGCGTGCTGACGCCGATGCCCTGCATCCCACTTACCGCGCCGTGGGCTCCGGGCGTGCCGACGGTGCTCGTGCGGAGTGCCCCCGCGCTCGATGCCGCCTCGAAGTGCACGTGCGCCTACGGTGGCCAGATCAGCATCACCACGTCCGACGTGATCGTCGACGCCAGCTGACTGGCAATCGGCCGGAACGTGCCCGGCGGCCAACTGAGCGTCTACTCGTCGTGTCTACTCGTCGCTCAGCAAGACCGCCCATCCGCCCAGGCCCCCGATGTGTTCGAGGGCGATCCGCAGGGCGGCCAGCATCGGGTAGGCGAGGATCAGGCCGAGGATGCCCCAGGCCCAGCCCCAATAGGAAAGCCAGAGGAAGAGCAGGGTGGGGTCGAGGTTGAGTTGCTTGCCAGACAGGCGGAGCTCGAAGAAGTCGATCCAGAAGATGCGATTGAGCACGATCAGTGCGGAGAGCAGCAGGGCCATCATGTGGCTGTCGAGATCGAGGAGTGCCATCACCACCGGCGGCACACAGGCAGCGGCGCTGCCGATGTAGGTGATGTAGTTCAAGGCGAAGAACAGAAATGCCCAGAGCATCCAGTGGTCGAGGCCGAAACCGTGCATGATCACCGCGGCCGACACCGCCATCCCCACGCCCGCCAACGTCTTCACCACCATGAAGCGTTCCATCGATTCCGTGATGCCGTCGCCGATGGCGACCAGCCGCGCACTGCGATCCCCGGGAAACGCCCGGAGCACGCGTGCCTTCAGCTTGCGGCTGCCGAGAAACAGGAAGACGAGATAACAGAACACGACGACGATCAGTTCGGCCACGTCGAGGCTGTGCGAGAAGACGTATTTCAGCACGTCTTGCGACGTGATTCTGAAGAGGTCGGGAAGGGAGTTGCGGCCGCGACTGCCGCCGACCTTCGGCGAGGGCGAAAAGACGGCCTCGTCGCTCCCTTTGGACCCCGGCGCTGAGGCGGGCTCTGTGCCGACTCCGGTCGTCTCGGTTGCACCGAACAGGTCTTCGGTTTGTTCCGGCAGTTTTTCCTCCGCTTCTCCCTGCGGCGCCTGTTCGTCAGCTTCGATCGTCGCCGCGTTGCCGGCGGCAGGGGTCGACAGGCCACCGGCAGGGGACTGCGGAGCGAGCGTGCCGGAGGGCGAAGCGACGGCCGACGGTGGCTGTTCTTCCGATTCCGATGGGGACCGTGCGGCGGGCGACGGTGCCGCGGCGAGTTGTGGCATCCACATGGCCAGAGAGGCCGCGATCCGGTCCTCGTATCGCGGCCACGTGCGCTGAAATACCTCGGCCTCGCGATACACCAGTTGGGCCGTGAGAATCGTGAAGATCAAGGCCAGGCTGATGAGGGCCAGGTATGCCGTCCAGGGCTGCATTCCCAGCCTTGAAAAAGACTTCGCGACGAACTGCGTGGCGTAGAAGAGGAAGAGCGCGACGAGAAATGGCTTGAGCACCGGCCCGAGGACGGTGACCACGGCGCCCATGGCCACTACGGCCAGGATGACCAGCGCCGCATTCCCCGTAGACGCGTCCAACCTGTCGCCCGACGACTGCCGGGCAGGACGCACGGGCTCTGGCAAAGGCTCGGGGTCGTTCATGGGCACAGTATAGGAAGGATTACGATCGAGTGGGGCGTCGCTTTCCGTGGTCGAGACGCACTCCATCGATCGCCGGGCTCTTCAAGCATGGCTCCGCCGGTGGCGAACGTTTTGATCCAGCCGTATAGTGCACCCCAGTCGCCTGGAGCAGGCCATCGAGCGGGGCTGTCCTGAGACGCGTTGCCGCCGAGCCTGGCGTCGCGGCACACCGTCCGCTTGTCCGATCCGCATGGGAGACTCCCGTGACGCCTCTTCGACGTGCCGTTCCGGCTGGCGTTCTGGTCGCGGCCGTGGCCGTTGCCGCGGTCGCGGTCGGAGCGTTGGTCATGAGCGTCGCCGCATCCGGGGCGTCGCGGCCGGCGGCCGCGGAGCGAGCCGCCCCCAAGCGTCCGAGCCTCCACGCCGCACCGGCCGGCGACGCGGCGGCACTCAACGCCGACGTCGAAAGGAGGCTGCCCCAAGCGCTCGCGACGGCGGTTCTGGCGGGCGGCCGCCCTGGGGTCGTCCTCTTTCTGAAGGCGGATTGCGGGTGCAGCACGGGCTTTGCAGCCATGGCCTCGGCCATCGCCCCACACCTTCAGGAAGGTGCAACCTTCACGGCGGTCATCGAGGGAACCGTCTCGGAAGCCGATGCCTTCGCGGCGGCCACCGGGCTGGCGATCCCGTTCATCGCCCAGCCCGACAGCGAACTCGCAAAGGCATGGGGCGTGCAGAAGGCGGGGTGCTTCGCGCTCGTAGCCACCGATGGCTCCGTCGAGGCGGTCTGGCCCGGTGTTTCCCGACAGGGTTTTCGCGACCTGGCCGCTCGCCTCGGTCTGACGCTGCCTGAGGAAGTGCTGGCCGATATTCCGGG
Source organism: Pirellulales bacterium (assembly GCA_044369655.1). Taxonomy (GTDB): domain Bacteria; phylum Planctomycetota; class Planctomycetia; order Pirellulales; family UBA1268; genus CAMCQY01. The sequence continues at coordinate 8,113 of JBILWX010000107.1, read as the reverse complement.
GGCGGCTACGGCCGGATGTCCGCTAGACTGCTGACCCTCGGACCTCTTGTCAGCCCGGCCTGTCTTTGAGCCCGCCGCCAATCCATCCACCAATCCGTCCACGGAGCCGAATCGATGAACCAGGAATTCGCTGCCAAGCTTACCCGCCGCAGGCTTTTTCGTTATGGCACCGCAGGGCTGGCCGGCGCGACCGCTCTGAGCGTCTACCGCGGACTCAACGCCGAGCGAGCCGCGCAGGCGGCCGCTCAGAATGCACCGACCGACGGGATCGTGTCGGAAGATGCTCGTTACGAGGCCGTTCGGGAACAACTGAGCCGGTTCATCCTGCTGACGCCGCAGAAACTCGGTGGTGGCACGCACGCCGTCGATCTTGCCTCAGGCAAGACGCTCGCTTGGATCTCGTATTGGAACTATGGCGACAGCTGCCCGATCTCCCACCACCTCGCGGCGTTTCACGCCGACTCGGGCGATCCGTACAAAGGCTTCGAGTTCATCAACTCGACGCAGGGGGGCGACAACATCCTGATGTACGGCCTCAATACGCGGATTCGTGAGAACGGCATGCTGGGCACGGCAGGGCAGGGCAACCACATTTATCGCGTGGGCTACGACGGCAAGACGGGCCAGATGGAACTGCTCGAAGACGTCGCCGAAACGACCGGCATCGGTCTGGGAGTCCACACGCTGCCGTTTCCGGATGGCACGGGGTTCGCGTGCGCCGACGGCCAGAAGGACGTGGCCGCGTTTTTCACGCGAGCCCGCGGGGAGGAAAAGACGAAGGTGCTGAACGCCTTCCGTGCCGACTGGGTGCCGAATGCCGATGGCCTCGCCGAGACGTGGACGAAGGGCGGCAAGATCATCCTCACCCGGCTCATTCCCAGCCTCGACCTCGGCCGCTACGACCTGCAGGGCACGACGGGCAACAAGATCAACTTCGAGATGGCACCGATGGCCGAGCTCCGCGTCGAGCGCGGCCAGATTCCGGGAAACAATCCTCGCGGTCTCACCGGCCTCGACTTCTGCCTCCACGACCCGCGTGGCCGCTATTCGCTGATGGGGCTGCGGATGTGCGGCGGCGGATTCGTCGTCGACCGCACGACCTTCGAGCCCATCTGCTTCCTGCAGGCCAACGAAGGGGTGCAGGACAACTGGAAGCTCGAGAAGGTTTCGAGCAGCCCCGACACGTGGGTCGTCGATCTGCCGGCGGTCGGCAACCCGATCCACGAGACGGGCTTCAATCCCACCGGCAACCATCTCTGCATGATGAATAATCTGCGGGCGAACAACATCGCGGTGTTCGACACCGCGCCCGCCGATCCACGGCAGTGGAAGCGGGTGACGTTCGTCAAGGACGCCGAGTGGAAGGGGGAATACCCGTCTCCCTTCCACATCAATTACTCGACCGACGGCACGAAATGCTTCGTGACCATCCTGAGGCCGAAGCCGATGAAGTCGGACCTCGCGGTGGTCGACACGAAGACTTGGAAGATCATCAAGAAGTTCCGCAACATCGGCGTGGACGCCCAGACCTCGTGCACGACCTACGATGGCAAGTACGCCATCGTGATCTTTTCCGGATTCCAGCGGATGGAGGCCGGGGCTTTCGTCTTCCGGCAGGACACGCTCGAGCAGGTGGGCTACATGCCGAACTTCGGCGGGCATCATGACTGCGTGATCGTGCCCTCGACGGTCGAACAGCTGAAGTTCAGCCGCAGCTGCACCGTGTGATGGACAGGATCACGCGGCACTACGGGCTGACGCTCGTGCGGATGGCGGTCGCCGATGCCATCCGCCGTCCGTGGCGGCTCGGCTTCCTCGCCGCGGGCATCGCGGTCGCCGGCGCGGCGACGTTCGGATCGCTCGCTTTTCAGGCGGCGATCGGCCGGTCGCTGGAACGGAGCCTCATGCGTTTGGGGGCCGACGCCCTCGTCGTGCCGGGGGGAGTCGTCGCCAACCTCACACCGACGATCCTGACCGTCGAGCCGACGAAGGCGACGCTGCCAACCGCGACGGTGGCGCGGATCGCTTCCCTGCCCGTGGTGGAACTGGCGGCCGGACAGCGGACGTTCCAGGTGGCTGACATCGGTGGCCATCTCCCGATCGACGTGATCGTCTTCGACGCCGCGTCCGACTTCACCGTGCGGCCGTGGATCGTGGAGTCGCTCGACAGGCCATGGTCGCGGGGCGACGTGCTGGTCGGCGGGCGACGGCCGGAGCGTGTCGGGGAACGGCTGACGATCCAGGGGGTCGAACTCGTGGTGCATGCCCGGCTGGGGCTCACGGGAGCAGGGCCATTCGAGCGGTCGCTGTTCATCACGGCCGACACGGCCGACACGCTGGCCGCGTCGGGAGTGGTCGATGCCTCCGGCAGCCCGCTGCCCCGGCAGGCCAACGCCACGCCAAGCGGCGTGCTCGTGCGACTGGCCGCGGGACGCGGCCCGGATGAACTGCGGTTCGCGCTCGCGAGCATCCCGGACATCGGTGTCGCAACCGGCAATGGCAGCCAGATCGACGTGCGACAGGCGGTGGCGGCGGTGGCTCGAGGTTCGCTCTCGCTCCTCCTGGTGAGCCTGCTGGCTCCAGCCGTGCTCGTGGGAGTGGCCTATACCGGCATGCTCGCCGAGCGACGGCGGGAATTGGGCCTCATGCTCTCGATCGGCCTCCGCCGCCTCGACGGCATCGTGATCGCGGCCGCCCTGTTGGCGGCGTTCATCCGCACCGTCGGATTCGTGCTGGCCCGCCGCGAGATCCCCTTCGTGCCGCCGAGCGTTGCCGAATGTCTCTGGTTCGGTCTCCTGAGCCTGGTGCTGGTGACCGCGGCCGCCGTCGTGGCGGCGATGGTGGCAGCGGCGATCGCCGCGGGCCGCGAAGCGTGGACGCTGGTCCGCGGGGAGGGCTCGTGACCACGCCACCGCTCCTCGAGACGCGAGACGTCGCGCTCGCCTACGCCACGGGCCGGGGCACGATCGTCGCCGTGGATGCCGTCTCCATGCAGGTGGCCCCCGGTGAGTGCATCGCCATCTGCGGCCGCTCGGGATCGGGGAAGTCGACGCTCCTCGCGTTGCTGGGCGGCCTGTGTGCGCCAACGAGCGGCACGGTGCTCTTCGCCGGACGGCCTTGGACGGCCCTGCGAAGCGCCGAGATTCAGGCGGTTCGTGCGCGGGAGATCGGCTTTCTGCTGCAGGAGAGCGTTCTCTTGCCCGGCCTGCGGGTGCTCGACAACGTGATGCTGCCGCAACTGATCGCCGGTCGGAGCCGCGGCTCGGCGTGCACGCAGGCTGAATCGATGCTCGAGCAAGTGGGGCTGCTCGAACGGTGGGACGCCTATCCCGCTGAACTGTCCGGCGGCCAGCAGCGGCGGGTGGCGCTTGCCCGGGCGTTGGCGACCGCCCCCCGCCTCCTGCTTGCCGACGAGCCGACCAACGACCTCGACGTCCATGCCGAGCAGGAGATCGTCCGCATCCTGGCCGACATCAAGCGGGCCGGTTCGACCACCATCATTCTGGTGACCCACGATCCCGAGGTCGCCGCCATCGCCGACCGCAGGCTATGGATGGAGCGGGGCCGGATCGTGGTCACCGCCGACGCGCCAGTGGTGCAGCGCCCGGCGATCGCGCGGGCAGACGTCATCCCATCCGCTGCCGCCGCCTTCGAACCGCCGCCCGCCGCCCTCGTGCCGCAGCCGCCATCCGTGGAGGACGCGGGCTGGTGGCGGACCGCCCTACCGTTTGCCTTGGGTCTCGGCGTGGCCGCGATGGTTCTGGGAGGCATCGACCAGGTCGTGGCCCGCCGGCAGCGGCAGGTCGTGGAGACGATCCGCCAGCAGCGTCGGCTCGCCGAAGAGATGGCCCTGCAGGATCTCCGAGCCGACATCGACGACGTCACGGCGGCCCCCGAGGGAGCCTTCACGGCCACGCTGTTCCTGGAAAACTTCCGACCGGAACGGCCGCTCCACGTGCTCGGGCCCGCGACCGACGTGGCGGTGCAGCGGGACGGCCGCTGGGTGACGCTCCCGACCGAGACGAACCCAACCGCCGCCCGGGAAATCCGAAAGGTCGGCGCCGATCGACTGTTCATCCCGGTGGCGTTCACACTGCCCGAGGGGCCATACGACGAACTCCTGCGGGGGTATCTCCACGTCAGGATCGCGGCGACGATGGTGGTCAGCGACCGGGACGACGGCGCGGGAGACCTCTTCGAGCGGGCCGATGCCTACTACATCTACCTCCGCGATCCTCGGCTCACGGAGGATGCCATCCGCGCTGCCAACGGGTGGGCGGCCAAGGCAGCGGTGCCACTGTGGATCGCGATGCCCGCCCACTAGGGCAGGATCACTACAAGGCTTCCTCGGTGCGGAGCGTGACTTCGATCAGTCGCTCCATCACTTCGGCCGGCGACTCGTGCGGGAAGTTCGTGAGCACCACCTCCTTCGCGTAGAGCTTGCCGATGTAGCGGCGGTGCCGGGCGGCCGAACCGCGGCTGGCGAGGAAGTCGCGGTGGGCCGAGTTGATCACGATCTCGTTCGCCGCGCCGTCGTAGCGACTCCGCCACGAGTGGCCGTGCTCGGCCTCCAGCCGGTAGCCGGGCAGGCCGCGGCCGCCGGCGGCGTCGGCCAGCGAATCATCCATGAACTTGATATCGACTCGGTCGACGATCTCGACATCCGACTGCCGCGCCGTGACTTCGACCGTCACGATGCCCAGCATCGACGAGGCGACGCGACAGGTCGCGCCGTCGGTCGCGATCGCCGCCGTGCCGGCGGCGATCTGCCAGAGGAATCTGACGCCCGACGGGATCGGCACACCGGCGGCGTCGCAGGCAGTGGCCGTGAAGAGGCAGGAACCACCGGGCGGGCGGCGGGGTGTGCGGGGGCTGATCCGCACCGCAGCCAGCGGCCCGGGATCGGCGGCGAACAGCGGCGTCGGCTCCACGGGTTCGCGCTGGCCGGTGGTGCCTCGTTCCGACGGGCCGATCGCCTCGCCCGACATCCCGGAGCGGCCCTGCAAGGCCGGTGCCGACTTCGGAATGTCGAAGAAGAGATAGTCTTCGGCTGGGAGATCGGCGAGGGCCGATGCAAACGCCTTGTGAACCTGCTTGAGCAGTTGCCTGCTGGCCCGCTCGGCCTCGGCCTGCTCGCGGGTGGCCACCGCCGCCGCGATATCCGCTTCGATCGCGGGCGCGACCGCCACCAGCGCCTCGAGCGCGGCGTCGGCCACGATGCCCGACCGGGTGCCGGGGGCGAGGGCGAGCGGCTCGAAGTCGACGAGCCCCTCGAGCCGGCGGTCGGTCCAGGGAGTGTGCTGAAACGGCAGCAGTTCGGCGATGTCGGCGAGAACGCGGGTGCCGTCCTTGCAGACCGAAATCCCGGCCGGGCCGGTTGCCGCCTCGCCGCGCAGGTAGACCTCGACGTTCACGTCGCCGAGCGGCGTGGCGTAGCGACGGGGAATCTCCAGCCGCTCGCCGTCGAACTCCCGAGGCACGACGGCCAGCTCCCGCCGGGCGACGGCGTCGGCGACCTCGATCTGCGCCGCCGTGCGCCGGATCCGGTCGCGAAGTTCGGCGGAAAGATAGCGGGCGATCTTCTCCCCGGTGACGAGGTTGCGGGTCGCCTCCAGCAACGGCCCGACGATCACCCGCGTGCCGCCCGTGGCCAGCCGGCCGCGGACCGGTCGGATCGCATACTGCCGCTCTCCGCGGACGAGATGCAGCTCGCGGAGCGGCACGTCGCCGCCGCCCGAGATCATCCGCAATTCCTCGCCGAGGCTCCAGAAGCTGAGCAGCCCGATGCCGAACTCCCCATGCACGCCCTTCCGGCGGTTCGCGTCGAGATGCCGCTTCATCGAGTCGCAGAGATGGGTGGCAATCCGCTGGAAGTCCGGGGCGCCCGAGTCGTCGGGGGCGACGCCTCGACCGTCGTCGATCACCTCCAGGTACGTGCTCCCTTGCGACCTGCGGCGCACGATGCGGACGTGCTGCGCGCCCGCGTCGATCGCGTTCTCGACGATCTCGCAGATCGCCTTGAGCGGATGCGTCTGCGAGTGGGCGATGATCGTGATCGCATTCCACTGGTCGCCGATCGTGAGCGTTCCGGTGGTGGCAGGGGGAGACTTCATCGGGGCACCGACAATCTGGTAGGATCCGAACCCATGATCGTGGAACGCGTGAAATATGTCATCTGGGCGGCCGACATGGAACGGGCTGCCAGATTCTACTGCGACCTTTTCGGGGGCCGCATCCTGCGTCAGAACCCGGCCATCGTCGAGGTCGGCATCGGAGACGCCGTGATCGGCATTCACGGGGGAGGCGAGGGAAAGCGGACCTGGACCGGCATGAGCTTCCAAGTGGCCGACGTCGTGGCGGGCGGCCGCGAAGTCGTGGCGGCCGGCGGACTGCTCAGCCGCGAGCCCGAACCCGAGAACGGCGAGCCGCCGCACCTCGCCATGTGCGTCGACACCGAAGGCAACGAGTTCATGCTCACCCGCCGCCGGTCGCGTTGAGCCTTGGTCTTCACCATGCCGGAACGCAGACGCCCCGCAGGAGCGAAACCCTGCGGGGCGTCGTGACACCGGAAACAGCGAACCGTCCCGCGTGCGGGTCAGGGCAGAATCACGGCGTCGATCACGTGAATCACCCCGTTGCTCGTCTTGATGTCGGTCTTGGTGACGTTGGCCTTGCCGGTCGCCGTGCCGACCTTGACCCCGCCATCGGTCGAGATGCTGACGGTCTTACCGCCGGCAGTCTTGGCCTCGGTCAATTTCACGACGTCGGCCGCGTAGACCGAGCCCGGCACCACGTGAAGGAGCAGGATCTCCTTGAGCTTTTCCTTGTTTTCGGGCTTGAGCAGTGTCTCGACCGTGCCTGCCGGCAGTTTGGCAAACGCCTCGTCCGTCGGCGCGAAAACGGTGAACGGCCCGGCCCCCTTGAGCGTCGCCACCAGGTCGGCCGCTCCCAGGGCAGCCGCCAGCGTCTTGAACGTCCCGGCTCCCACCGCAGTGTCGACGATGTCCTTTGGTGACTGTCTCATGACGACCTGGTGAATGGGCTGGGAGACCACCCGCTCGTGGATGACGGCCGGGTGTACCACGCGGCTCGACTGCACCACCCTGCCACCACTCCCGTTGCAGGGGGCGGCCGAAATCGGTGCAGCCACGAGCGTCATGCTCGCGGAGACAATCACCAGACCGGCAAACATTCGGTTCATTTTCATCGGATGAGCTCCAGGACGAGGTCGATCAGAGGGCCAGTCGGTGAAGAAACGCCCGCACCGGCTCCCGAGAGAACCGCACGGGCGGACGTTGCGTAACCGGCTCGCTCGCTGCCCCGAAAAAACAAAAACACCCGTTCCGATCGCCGCCCCGCGGGTCGTGGGGGCGGGTAGGATGACGGACATGCATTCCTCGTCTCGCACCACGAACCGCACCCGCCGGGCGTTTTTGCACGGCCTGAGCGCGACACTGCCGCTTCTCACCGCCGTTCGGTGCCTCGCCGGCGACCCCGCCGATCCCCAGGCACTCTTCGACGAGGGCATCCGCCTCTTCTTCGCCGGCCAGCCGGCCGAATCAGCCCGGGCGTTCGACGCCCTGGTGGCAGCCCGGCCGGCTGCGGAACCCGGGCTGTGGCAGCGGGGTCTGGCCCTCTACTACGCCGAGCGGTTCGCCGCCGGCCGCAAGCAATTCGAACGGCACCGCACGGTGAACCCCGACGACGTGGAAAACGTCGCCTGGCACTTCGCCTGCGTCGCCCGCGACGATGGTGCGGTTGCCGCTCGCGCGGCACTGCTGCCGGTGGGGGACGACCGCCGCGTGCCGATGCGGCAAATCCTCGACTTCTATGCGGGCCGCGCCGATGCGGCGGCTGTTCTGGCCGCCGCGGAAGCGGGCGAGGGCGTGGTCCGCCGCAACCAGCTCTGCTTCGCCCATCTCTACCTCGGGCTGCATGCCGAGGCCGTGGGCGACCGCGCGGCAGCCAAGCAGCACATCCTGCTCGCGGCCGGCCCCTTCGCGATGGACCACTTCATGGGAAGTGTCGCGGGCTTGCACGCCAGGCTGCGCGGCTGGCTGCCGCCTGCACCGGATCGTTCTGTCCGTTGAAGGTGAAGGGCGGTACCGGCGAC
>JBILWX010000245.1:0-3457 GCA_044369655.1 Pirellulales bacterium | reverse complement strand
ACTCAACGACGCCAATGTCAAGCTCAAGCAGGCCGTCGAGAATCTGAATGTGGAAAAGAAACAGCTGTCTGAGAAGCTTGCTGCTGTGTCGAAAGTGAGCGAAGGGAAAAAGCAGGGGGCAGCCGAGCCGGAGTCGGCGAAGGCGTCGCCCCAGATTAATGTAGCTCCGGTCATCGTTCACAAAGCCGTGACGAACTCGATTGGGATCGAGTTCGTAGAGATTCCGGCCGGTAAGTTCCAGATGGGCGAAGGTGACGGTGCCGTTGCCGTGACGCTGACGCGGCCGTTCTGGCTGGGCAAGACTGAGGTGACTCGGGGCCAGTGGCAGCAGGTGATGGAAACGAAGCCGTGGGCCGACGAGGCTGGTTCCTCAGATGCTGAACTTCCAGCTGTGTATGTCAGCTGGGAGGAGGCAGTGGAGTTTTGCCGCAAGCTCTCGGAGTTGCCCGAGGAGCGTAAGGCGGGGCGGGTGTATCGGCTTCCGACTGAAGCCGACTGGGAGTATGCGTGTCGGGCGGGAACCACGACGCAGTATTCGTTTGGGAACGATGAGACACTTCTTGGCGACTACGGCTGGTTTAATGGAAACTCGGGTAGTAAGACGCACCCGGTGGGACAGAAGAAGCCGAATGCGTTGGGACTCTACGACATGCATGGAAATGTCTGGGAGTGGTGCAGCGATTGGTATGGGGCGTATCCCGATGGCGCAGTAACAGACCCAAAGGGTCCGTCGTCTGGCTCGGAACGTGTCGACCGGGGCGGCAGCTGGCACGGCCCCGCCTGGCGCGGCCGGTCGGCGAACCGCAACAGGCGCAACCCGTCGAACCGCAGCGACAACCTGGGCTTCCGCGTTGCCCTGAGTTCGTCCGGATTGGCAGGGACAGAGAAGAAGGATGGCGGAATACAGCAACGTGTGACTGCCTGGCCATTTGCCAAGGCAGAACTCGCAGCTGGCGACGCAGTGACAAATTCTCTCGGCATGACGCTGGTGCTGATACCAGCAGGCCGCTTTGAGATGGGGAGAGATCAGCCAAATGGCGACCGCGACACAAGGCTTGTGAAAGTCGACATTTCGAGTCCTTTTCTCATTGGCGCCACCGAGGTGACGCAAGCCCAATGGCGCCGAGTGATGGGTGCGGCTCCCTGGGAAGGCACGCCAAGTATTCGGCAAGGGCTTGATTGTGCCGCTGCCAATATCGACTGGAACAATGCACTCGCGTTCTGCTCGAAGCTGACGGCAATCGAACGCGAGTCGCGGCTGCTGTCCGCGGATGAAGCGTATCGATTGCCAACCGAAGCAGAGTGGGAATTCGCGTGCCGCGCCGGAACCACGAGCTTTTATTTTTTTGGCGATGACCAGTCGAAGCTCGACGAGTATGCGTGGTGGGGCGCGTTCAATGGCTACGACAACAACGGCAAGCAGCTTCCTGGAATCGGCCCTTGCAAAGACGAACCATTTGCCCACGCAGTCGGTCTTAAGAAGCCGAATCCATGGGGGCTTTATGACATTTATGGAAATGTCTGGGAGTGGTGTGGGGATTGGTATGCCGAGGCATACAGCGGCGGTGTCGATCCGGGTGGGCCTCCCTTTGGCGATCGACGTGTGCAGCGTGGCGGTAGCTGGTCGAATGCCTTGATCGCATGCCGGACCCATGGCCGCCGGCCAACACCTCCGGAACTACGATCGTCAACGTACGGTTTACGAGTCGTCCTCAGCAAAAAACCGACCCCATAGCCGGGGCTGACCTCTCCCCGTCGGTCGGTACCACTCCAGAAAGATAACTTGTGCTGGAACAAGCCAAGGCAGGTCACCGATACCCACACCGGCGTTCGGGAGAGCCGGTGTGCATATCGCGGCGAGTCATCGGGGGGTGCTTCCGGGGAGGCGAGTTTCAGGCGGCCGATTTCTGGGACCGCGTCCGGAGCCCGGTTTGGGCGGACCGTCGGGCACGGTATTGGTGAGGTTCGTGAAGTCGGCCCGCTGTCGTCCGTCCGGCGGCTTGGGGATCGTGCGGCGGAAGAGCACCGTGTTGTCGAGGAGTAGGTCGCTGGTCCAGATGAACTTCGCCCCCTTGAAGTCTGCGGCGTAGAAGGACTGCTTCGGGTCGATATCCTGTTCGCTGTATTCCTTCGCCCGGTCCCAGTCGCTGTCGTCGAAGTCGTCCGCGTACCAATGGTCAGGAATCGGAGTCGTCTCCACTCGCGGGTTGCGGGTGTCTCCGTCCACGGGCCCATGCGAAAAGGCCTTGGCCTTCCAGGAGCCGTCGGTGACGGTGCCGTCGCCGAACTTCAGGATGAAGCCGCCGTCGCCGATGTTCGTATTCGCGTATTCCATGCCGGTCTTCGGGTCGGCGTTGTCCTTCGCCATGACGGCGATCGTCATCGGGTACGACGGCAGGATGTCGACCGAGATGACGTTGTGGGGGATGAACGCGATCGAATCGACGGCGATCAGTTCGCCGTTGATGGAGAGCATGAACCAGTTGTCGGCGTAGACGTTGGCCCGGATCGTGTCGGCGATGGTGGGCCTGCGGATCCGGGCGGCGGGCTGGGCTTCGGCTGTTGCCGCAGCCCATACGCCACTCAGGAAGCCTGCAGACAGCACGACGGTCCGGGCGGAGGAAATCACCTGGCGATGCATGTCGGCCTCCTCGGGTCGTGTGGCTGGCGAAACCCTCACCATATCGAAAACGACCGCAGCCGCGTCGGCGGCCCGCATCTGCTTTTCAACGGCGTGTCGCCGGCGGAGTTGCGGTCCGCCGGGGCATCCGCCCGGCAGCGGTCTTCCCATGGCGGCAGGCCGCTGGTTTCCGCTACATTTTGCGATCCCCGAATACGGCTCTCGAAGGACACGCCATGCACGAACTGCCCAAGCAATACGACCATGCCGCCGCCCAGGCCCGCTGCCGCACCCTCTGGGACGCCGGCCGCTACTGGCACGCCGAGCCGCCGGCGGGGTGGTCTGGCCATGCCGATCGAGAAACAAAGATCTTTTCGATCGTCATCCCGCCGCCGAACGTCACCGGCGCCCTTCACCTCGGCCACGCCCTCAACAACAGCCTGCAGGACCTGCTCGTCCGCACGCGCCGGATGCAGGGGTACAAAACGCTCTGGATGCCCGGCACCGACCACGCCGGCATCGCCACGCAGGCCGTCGTCGAACGGCGGCTGCTCGAGGAGGAAAAACTCTCCCGCCACGACCTCGGCCGCGAAAAGCTCGTCGAGCGGATCTGGACCTGGAAGGAGCAGTATGAGAAGCGGATTCTCGGCCAGCTCCGCGACATGGGCGCGAGCTGCGACTGGGACCGGGTGCGGTTCACGCTCGACGACCAGTGCGCCCGGGCCGTCCGCGAGGCGTTCTTCCGGCTCTTCGAGAAGGGGCTCGTCCGCCGCGGCAAGCGGTTGGTCAACTGGGACACCTTCCTGCAGACTGCGGTCAGCGACGACGAGGTGTTTC
>JBILWX010000244.1:0-3464 GCA_044369655.1 Pirellulales bacterium | reverse complement strand
CAGCCGGAAAAATCAATTCGTACCTACACCCATGGCAACAAGGACTGGAGTTTTGCCATGCGGGGCCACGACCCGGGCGGGGCGATCGGGAAGGTCGGCGACGTCGATGCCTGGCTCGGCGACCACCTCTGGGCTTCAAGCGGCGGCGGCCCCGGCGTCTACCGCGTGGCCCTGCACTTCACGCCACGAAACCTCGGCGTGCGGCCGGGCTACACGCCGCATTTCCAGATCCGGTTCGACTCCGACCTCGTCGCCGAGGGTGACGTGCCGATCGAGGAGGGCAAGCCGGCCGTCTTCGAGCGGACGGTGATGTCGGCTGGCCGGAGCAGCATCGATTTTCGTTGGTCGAACGGGTTTCCAAGCAACGGCGGACTGCGGGCCGAGAGCCGGTTGCCGAATGGACCGGACGGGAAACCGCGGACCGAAAACGCCTGGAGAGTCCTGAACGAAGACTACAAGCGACGGCTGGAAAAGGATCCCAACACTCCCTATCCGTTTCCCTACCTCACCGACATGCGGCTGGAGGTCGAAGGGCCGCTCTATCCAGAAGGCTGGCCGCTGTCGCGATTCCAGCGGGAGAACGAGAAGGCGATCGCCGCGGGCGACTGGAAGAAGGTGGCCGGGTGGCTCCTGCCTCGACTCTACCGCCGGCCCGCCACGTCCGAAGAGATCGGCGACTTCGCCCAGTTCGCGCAGCAGGCGTCGTTGGCATACGCCAACCCCAAGCTCATGCCGGAGGCGTCGAAGGTTCCCGCCCACGACGGTCTGCGGCTGGCTCTCGCCCGGGCGCTCGCCTCGCCGCACTTCCTCTTCCACGTCGAGCCGGGCCCGGTCGGCCGGTCGCTCGACGATCACGAACTGGCGGCCCGGCTTTCCTACTTTCTCTGGGGCGGCCCGCCGGACGATGCGCTGATGAAGGCCGCCACGGCGGGCACACTCCGCGGGACCATCACCGAGCAGGTGCGGCGGATGATCGCCGACCCGCGGTCCGATGGATTCGTCGACCGCTTCGCGACCGAGTGGCTGGGCCTGACGAAGCTCTCCACGATCATGCCGGAGGACGTGCTCTACAAGCGGTTCGACAAGCAGGGGCTCATGCGGCAGGATTTCGCCGCCGAACCGAAGGCGATGCTGCGGCACTTGCTCCGCGAGAATGGGTCGCTCTTCGATCTGCTCGACTGCGACTACGCCTTCTTGAACGACCGGCTCGCAGACCACTACCACCTGCCGTCGCTGTGGTCACTGGTGCCGGAGGAGCTTCCCGGGTTTGCGCCCGTCTCCGGTGGCGACCTGCGGAAGGTGTCGCTCCCCGAGGGCCGCCGCGGGGGTCTCGTGACGACGGCGGCCTTCCTGGCGGCGACGAGCGAGAACACCCGCACTTCGCCGGTGAAACGCGGGGCCTGGATCCTGGAGCGGCTCTTCAACCGGCCCCCGCCGCCGCCGCCGCCGAGCGTCAACGCCGTCCTGCCTGACGACGGCACCGGCGAAACGGCCTCGTCGATGGTGCGGTCGCACGTCTCGGCCGCCAACTGCGCCGGCTGCCACAACCGGATCGATCCGCTCGGCCTCGCCCTCGAGCATTACGATGCCATCGGCGAGTGGCGGGACGACGAGCCGGTATGGGTCGATCCCGCCAACCCGGTCCGCAATCAGGAGGCGATCAAGAAGCGGTACAAACTCTACGCAGTCTGGTCGCCCGTGCCGAGGTTCCCGATCGACGATGCCTTCGCGATGGGAGCCGTGAAGGGCAACGGCGCCGACGCCGTCAAACAATACCTCGTGGCCAACCGGGACCGGTTCGCTACGGGCTTCGTGGAGAAGCTCGCCATCTACTCGCTTGGCCGGCGGCTGCTGCTCACCGACGAGCCGCAGCTGCACGCGGTCCGCGACGCGGCTCTCGCGGACGAGTTCCGGTTTCAGAAGGTGATCGAGGCCCTGGTGCAGAGCGACCTGTTTCAAAAGCGTTGAGAGTGGGCCGATGTCGCGGCCTGCCGACACACCCCGTCGAGGAGCATGAAGATGCGATTCCGCCTTTCCCGCCGCCACGTCCTGCGAAGCCTCGGCGCGAGCGTGGGCCTTCCGTTTCTCGAATGCATGACGCCGCGGACCGCGTGGGCTGCCGCGGCGAAGCCGCCGGTGCGGCTCGTCTGGCTCTACGCTGGCTCGGGGATGTTCATGCCCGCGTACAAGCCGGCCCGGACGGGCCGCGATTGGCACCTCTCCACCGAATTGCCCGATACGCAGAACTCGTTCAAGGAGGGGATGCCCGAGGGGATCAAGCCGCTCGGCACGCTCGAGCCGCTCCTGCCCCTCAAGGACCACGTGACGCTCCTCAGTGGTCTCTACCATCCCGGCGCGTTCACCCGCGGCACCGTCGTCCGACACTCGCAGGATCCGATGTGCCACCTGACGGGAGCCGATCTCTTCCGCGTGCCCGGTGTCGCCTGCCGCAACAGCGTGTCGATCGACCAGGTGGCTGCCCGGCAGGTCGGCCCGCAGACCCGCCTCCCGGTGCTCAACCTGACCCATGACCGCGGCCTGACGATTGCGGCCAGCGACACCGGTTCGCCGATTCCTTCCGACTGGAATCCCTACGACATCTTCCAGCGGCTCTTCACGGGGCCGTCGGACAAGGACAAGGCCTGGGCCGAGGTCCGCTTCCTGCAGCGGAAGAGCATCCTCGACGACTGCATGGATGACGCCAAGGCGCTCTTGAAGAAGCTGGGCAAGGAGGACCACGAGCGGTTCGAGGAATACCTCTCGCAGCTCCGCTCGATCGAGACGCGGGCGGAGGCGGCCCGCAAGTGGGCCAGCGTGCCGCTGCCGAAGCTGCCGGAAGGCGCCGGCGAACTCAAAAAGATCGGCGGCGTCGGGCAGTCGCTCGACCTGGGCAACCCGCAGGCGGCGGCGGCGCAGTTCAAGGCGCGGATCCGGCTGTTGCTCGACGTCCTCGTGCTCGCACTCCAGACCGACCAGACCCGGATCGCCACGGCGACGCTCGGTCACATGGGGGATGTCTACAAGGAGGAGGGCCTTCACGACACCTACCACGGGTACACGCACACCGGCCCTGCCGGCATGGCGAAGGTGGACCGGCTGCGGATCGAGCACGTGGCCTACTTCCTCGAACGGTTGCAGGGCGTCAAGGAAGCGGACGGCTCGACGCTGCTCGACAACTCGCTCGTGCACTTCGGAGGCGGCATGGGCACCTGGCACGAGTCGACCGATCTGGCGAACTTCGTGGCAGGCCACGCCGGCGGGCGGCTCAAGCCCGGCGACCACGTCGACTTCCAGGGGAAACCGTTGGCGAATCTCTACGTGGCGATGCTGCAGGCGGCCGGCATCGACGTCGACCGGTTCGCCGACAGCACCGGGCCGCTGCCGCTGGCCTGATCATCGCCCGCTTGTGACCGAACCGGCATTCATCGCCGCCGCAACGGGAGGGGTTGCACGTGACCGCGAGC
>JBILWX010000243.1:0-3470 GCA_044369655.1 Pirellulales bacterium | reverse complement strand
GGGATTTCTTTCCCGGCGAGGTCGTGTCGGGCGAGGGGCACGTCGTGTGTGGGAGATGTCGCAACTGCCTGGCCGGCCGCCGCCATCTCTGCAAGGCCACGGAGGGAGTGGGCGTGAACCGCCCGGGGGCCTTCGCGGAGTATCTGTCGCTGCCGATGACCAACGTCTGGCACCATGCGCCCGGCATCGACCGCGACGTGGCCGCGATCTTCGACCCGCTCGGCAACGCCGTGCACACCGCCCTGAGCTTCGATCTGCTGGGGGAAGACGTGCTCATCACCGGCGCGGGGCCCATCGGCCTGATGGCCGTCGCCGTGGCGCGGCACGCCGGGGCCCGGCACGTCGTGATCACCGACTTGAACCCACACCGGCTCGAGCTCGCGAAGCGGATGGGGGCGACCGTCGCCCTCGACGTGCGCGAGGGCACACTCCAAGACGTGATGGGGCAGCTGGGAATGAAGGAAGGATTCGACGTGGGGCTGGAGATGTCGGGGGCGCCGGCGGCTCTGCAGCAGATGCTGGCCGTGATGTGCCACGGCAGTAAGATCGCCATGCTCGGGATTCCCGCCGAGCCCATCGCCATCGACTGGAACACCGTCGTGTTCAACATGCTCACGATCAAGGGCATCTACGGCCGCGAGATGTACGAGACCTGGTACCAGATGACAGTCATGATCGAGAGCGGTCTCGATATTTCGCCGGTGATCACCCACCGCCTCCACTACACCGAGTTCGAGAAGGGCTTTGCGGCCATGAAGTCGGGGCAGAGCGGCAAGGTGATCCTCTCGTGGAGGGATGCATGATGCGCGAGGCGTTGTATGAGTCGTTGGCCGCCCAGGCCCGAAGCATGGCCGAGGCCGGCACATTTAAGCGGGAGCGCGTGCTCGAATCGCCGCAGGCGGCGCACATCCGCGTGGCTGGCGGCCGGTCGGTCATCAACATGTGCGCCAACAATTACCTCGGCCTGGCGGATCACCCCGAGGTGTTGGCGGCCGCTCGGAATGCCCTCGATGCCTGGGGATTCGGCCTGGCGAGCGTCCGCTTCATCTGCGGCACCCAACGGCTTCACAAGGAGCTCGAAGCAACGATCAGCCGGTTCGTCGGGAAGGAAGACACGATCCTCTACAATTCCTGCTGGGACGCCAACGGAGGCCTGTTCGAGA
The DNA here is from genome assembly GCA_044369655.1 of Pirellulales bacterium. Taxonomy (GTDB): domain Bacteria; phylum Planctomycetota; class Planctomycetia; order Pirellulales; family UBA1268; genus CAMCQY01. The sequence goes on along the minus strand of JBILWX010000243.1, from coordinate 2,307 downwards.
CGATCCTCGGCCCCGAGGATGCGATCATCTCCGACGAGCTCAATCATGCGAGCATCATCGACGGCATCCGTCTGTGCAAAGCCAAGCGGCTGCGGTATCGCAATAACGACATGACCGACCTCCGGGCCCGGCTCGAGGAGGCGAGAGACGCCCGCTACCGCCTCATTGCCACCGACGGCGTCTTCTCGATGGATGGATACCTCGCCGACCTTCCGGCCATCTGCCAACTGGCCGACGACCACGACGCCCTCGTGATGGTCGATGACTCGCATGCGGTGGGGTTCCTCGGCCCGCGGGGACGCGGTACGCACGAGCACTTCGGCGTGATGGACCGCGTCGACATCCTCACCGGCACGCTCGGCAAGGCGCTGGGCGGGGCCAGCGGCGGCTACACGTCGGGCCGGAAGGAACTCGTCGAATGGCTGCGGCAGAGGTCCCGCACATATCTCTTCTCTAATACCGTGGCCCCCCCGGTGGCGGCCGGGTCGCTGCGGGCGATCGAGATGCTGGAGGCATCGACGGAACTGCGGGACCGGCTTCAGGAGAACACGCGATTCTTTCGCGACGCCATGACGAGCCGCGGGTTCTCGATCCTTCCCGGCGAGCATCCGATCGTGCCGGTGATGTTTGGCGACGCGGCTCTCGCCTCGCGGATGGCCGACGCCATGCTCGAGCAGGGCGTGTATGTCGTCGGCTTTTCCTATCCGGTAGTGCCCCAGGGCAAGGCCCGCATCCGCACGCAGGTGTCGGCGGCCCACTCGCGGCAGGATCTGGAGCAGGCGGTCGCGGCCTTCGAGGCGACGCGCAGGGCAGGCTGATGTTCGCGAGTCAACGAGGCGTCTGACCTGCCCCCATTGTTGGAACCAGGTTCTAACCGACCGGGCTGCCCTGCTTGACGTTGCCCCCAACTTGGTGCCAGCCGGACTTTTTACGAAGCAGAGCCAAAGGTCGTCGGCTCCGGAAGTCAGGGCAACGGGAGGGCGATCGCAAGCACCGCAGCTCAACATCCGCCAGAACCCCGGCATATTCCTTGAGCGGCCTCCTGGTATCGGCCGCCGTTCTCACCGAGGAATGTACACATGAACGATGTTCTCAACGAGCGGGCCGCCCAACTCGCGCGGCTTGCGACGATGGGGGTTACCGATTTTCAGGTCGAGGGCCCAGCGATCTCCTGCAAACCTGCTGGCCCGTCCGGCACCTACGACGACTCGAGACTGCATTGCCGCTGCCGGCGGTGCAGGCGGGCTGCCTGATTCAGCCCATCAAAATGTCGTTGCTAACCGGTGGCGTGCCGACGGGGGCCGAAGTGGCTTCCGTGCACGCCACCGGTGTTTTCTTTTTGGAGATTCACAATGAATCCGAACGACTCCGCTCACGATGACTCTTGCCACCGAAACGGCCACGCCAGACGCAAACGAACCATCGGTGCGAACGCGCCGCAGAATCCTGCATCCGCGGACGCCGCGGAGCAATTCCGTAGATTGCTCGCCGAACTGATCGCGCGGCAGATCATGAATGAACGCCAGAAGCCCCCGGCACCACGTGGTGACGATCAGCCTTGAACGCCTGGCGCGGGTCAAGCGGGCGACGCCTAGTCAATCCCCTCGAATCGAATCGCTGGGAATTGCTTGCTTTCTGAAGGCAAGACGGCGAAAATGGACGCTCGTGCACTGATTCGACGGATCGCCCACTGTCTCAAAGGAGGAGACATGAAACGCCGCCCCCGTACTGGTTCGAGCCGCCTCACAACCACTGCCGCCCCGCCGACATGGAGCCCAGAGGTGGTGGGATTCATCGCAGCCATTCTGCGGCAAATGGATCACGCAGCCAACCTCGTGGTCGCCTTCTTCCGCAGTGTCGGGATGATGGGGCCGCACGACCACTCGCTCCCCGATCTGCCCCGCGAGTTCCTGCTGGAATTGGGGGCATTACTCCAAGCGCGGGAGTGGCACGCCGCCGGGCTGATCGACTGGTTTGACTCGGAAGGCCTGTCCATCGACGACATGATCGGCCGAGCGATCGAACGGCTTAAGAACGATCCTGCGGCAGTCGCCGCTGGCCGCTGCGGCACCGAGGCAATGACTGACGTGCTGCGGATATGGACTGAGCGGTGTGCACCGGACGCCCGCGGCCACCTCGACGCAGACGTGGCGATCCGCTGGGACAATTCGCTCGATATCGACGCTGCTGTCGATGCATTTGCCACATTTGACCTGCCCCCATGTATGACGCCAGTTTTTAAGTTAGGGTTTTGCCCTCCAACAGACCAGCCCTGTGTGGTTGCGGAGGCGCAGCCGTAGCAACCAC
>JBILWX010000242.1:0-3491 GCA_044369655.1 Pirellulales bacterium | reverse complement strand
CTGCGATTGTGGAGGTCGATGGCGAAGTCCTGCCGTTCGCCGGGCCGCAGCCAGGCCTTGCGGGCCTGCAGGTCGCGGATAAAGACGCTCGGCTCGGGCAGCATCGCGACGGAGAGCGAGTCGATCTGAAGCCGTCTGAGCGAGCTGAAGGGCGTGGAGTTTCCCCGGCTGCCGCCGACGGTGCCGCCGCCGGCGCGGCTGTCGGCTGCAATCGAGACCGTCGCGACGACATGCGCGGGCGTGATGGCGTTCGTGTTCGTGACGAGGAGCCGGGGCGGCATGAAGGGCGGGTGATGGTCGAAATCAACCGTAAACTCCTGCCAGGCATCCTCGGCCTCGAAGTCGGCCGGATAGATCGTCCGCGAGGCGACTACCGGGCCGGGCGTCTTGCCGTCGGGGCTCGAGCTGCGGACGGCAAGCGTGATGCCGGTGCCGAGGGAACGGGGCAGGGCCTGCATCTTGAGCCGGGCCGTGAGCCGATGCAGCCCGTGGGGCAGGGGGCCGATCACGGGGCTGGCGGCGACCTGCAGCGGCCCCTTTTCGATGCTGCGGGCCTTGAACTTCAGCTCGACCGCTTTCCCCTCCGCGGCCCCCTCGTCGTCGATCACTTCGATATCGCGGTTTGCCTGGTCGATGACGAGCTTCGACGCCGCGAACGAGGCCGGTGCCGGATTGACGGCAGCGGGCTCGGCGGCGATCCCGCCGTTTTGCCAGGCGACCGCAAGCCCCAATCCGATGAGGAATGCCGCACGCTGGATCAGGGAAAGGGGAAAACGCATGATGCTGAAAAGAAATGACGACGCGGCCAGATCGGTTACGGATCCTGTCGCGATCGGTGGGCACTGCGAATCGGGTCACTACGCCAAGGTAGCAACAGGAGCCGCAGTGCGCCGCCGACCCGCAAGAATCGAACAATGTCCAATCTCATCCGGCCCGGCCCGACATTATCACGGGGAAGCCGCTGCCGATACGTACTTTCGTACAGGATTGGCCGGCACGCCTTCCGCGTCCCCCCGAAACGTCACGATTCACTCGACAGGTTCGGCCAGCACCGCGTCGAGCCAGCCCCGAAGTTCACGACGGATCGGTGAATCGACGTCGAGGAACCGATCCGTATGTGTAAGCCCGGCCACCTTTCGCTCCACCACCGGAAAGCCGAAGCTCCGCAGGATCGCCGCCCCCTTCGGGCTTTCGGTCCTGCCGCTGTCGTCGCTGCCATACGTGACGAACGTGGGCCGGCCCCGGGTCCGCCCCAGCCGCTCGTGGGCACCGTCGGGCGTGAACCGGCCGCCGTCGATGTGGCTGTGTAGGATGAAGCCTCGCCACAGTTTCGCGACTTCGTCGCTCCGCAGACCAAGATAGCCTGCGGCGATCGCCCCTCGGGAAAAGCCCGCGAAGAACACGGCGGCAGGATCGCCTCCCCACGCCGCACATTCCGCCGTCACGGCCTCTTCGAGGTACGCGATCGTGGCCTGCTCGTCTCCCCACCACTGCCGCACATTCTCCCCTTTCACCGGATCGACGTACGGGAGCACGAGCCAAATAAAACGTTCGCCGCCGGTGAGGTCGAAGCCGAGCCGGCAATCGTCGACCGTACCGCTCAGATTCTTCCATTGATTCGGCGCATACTCCACGACGACCGGATGCGTATCACCGGGCTTCCAGTCGCGGGGCAGATAGAGGCCGTGATAGACACCGCCGCCCTTGTATGCGGGAAGCTGCCGCCGCACGAATCGGCCGGCCGCCGGCGCGGCGACCTCGAGCGGCGGCTTCGCAGGGCCGGCGGCCTCCGACAGTGCCGCGAAAACATCCCGCTCGACGTGCTGCCCCGTGACCGCGAGCCGCCGTCTGAGCGCCGGCACGTCCACGTCCTGCACCGCCGTGTTGCCGCGGGCAGCCCGGGCCGCGGCCGTGCCCGCCGCCTGACCCAGCATCATCCAGGTCTCCTCGACGCGGACGGAACTGAAGGCCACGTGTGATGCCGACAGACAGACCGGAACCAGCAGGTTGCTGCATTCGGCCGCCTGCGGCGTGAGGCAGCGGTAGGGGATTTCGTAGGGCTCCTTGTTCAGGTCGACCCAGATCCGACCCTCGTTGCGAAAGAGCGTGTCTGACTCGGCGAGCCGCTGTACGTGGTGCGTGTCGATGAAGTGCGAGCCCAACGCGATCGCGTCGGGCTTGTCGCGATCCTCCGTAAGGTCTCGCTGCCGCAGCACGTAGCGGCCCACCATGCGGCGGGCCTCGCGGACGTAGATCTGCCACGGCCAGTGGTCGTTGTCGGTGAATTCGTCGCGCGGCAGGGCATACTCACGCATGCGGTTCCGCAACGCCGCAGGGACCGTCGGTTCGTTGGCCAGATACCACAGAAAGCCGAGGGTGTAGTTCCTCGACTCCTGCCAGAGCTCCCGCCGCCGGGCGTGCCCCGCCTCCGGCCACTCGTGCTGCCCGCCGAGGAGACCGATCGACACGGTTGCATCCTGGCGATTATTGAGCTCGACCTTCCTGCCCGGCCGCGGCACCACGTAGAGGAGTTCCTCGAGCGTGATGTCGGGCCGTGCGGCGAGCACGCCGGCGAGCATCTGGTAGCGGGCGGCCGAGTAGCCCTCGGGCCTTGGCACGGGGTGGGGATTGTCAGCGCCCACGTGCTCGAGAATGACACGAAAGTTGTAGACCATCACCTTACCGTCGCCCGACCCCTCGGGGCCGATGGCGTCGAGCCGCGCGGTGACGTCGGGAAGCAGATCGCCGGTCGCATCGAACGGCCGCGCTGCCACCGGCGTCGCGTCGAGCCGGATGCCGGCGAGCGGCTCGCCATACTGCTCCCGAGGCTCGCGGCCCACTGCATAGGTCACACCCGCACGGGCCATCACGTCCCCCTCGTAACTGGCGTCGACGAACACGGTTCCGCCGAAGGTGCGGCCGTCGGCAGCGGCGAACGAGACGATTCGCCCGTCCGTCTTGTCCACGCGATCCACCGGCGCGTCGTACACGATCTCCACGCGGCCGCCGCCGGGCAGCCGCCGCGCCGTGTCGAGGACGTCGAGCATCACCCGTTCAGCCACCTTCGATTCCCACGACGTCTGCCGGGCGGCCCCCGGCTCGGTGACGCCGTAGGCCGCGTCGATGCCGGCGAGGAACTCGCCGAGGACGCCGCCGAACGTGTTCCAGTCCTGGTTCCACTCGATCGTGTTGAGGCCGCTGGCAAGCAAGCCGCCGACGTGCCGCGTCGGCTCCACCACCAGCACGTCGCATCCCTCGCGGGCCGCCGAGACGGCCGCTGCGATCCCGGCGGGCGTGGCCGCGTAGACGACGACGTCGTGCCCTCGCGACGGGGCGGCGGCTTCGGCCGCGTATACCACCGCGAGCGGCACCACGACCACCACCGAGGCGAGTACCGCACGCGCGATGAGGCAGCCGATCGGGAGCATTGCGACAGGATATCACGGAGAGCGGCCGGTGCGGAGCACGGGCAGCCACCCTCGGCAGGCCAG
>JBILWX010000106.1:0-12016 GCA_044369655.1 Pirellulales bacterium | reverse complement strand
CAACACCGAGGCCAATGCCCCGCAGGTGAGCACCTACCTGCTCACGAAGAAGCCCTATCGCAATTTTCGGTTGCTCCTCGAAAGCAAGCTCGTGACGAGCGAGATGCACTCGGGCGTCGCCATCTGGGGGAAGAAGTTCGACAAGGACGGCGAGGCGTCGAGCTACCAGGGGCATCTCGTGATGTTTCCGTCGGGCTACGGGCTCTACGACCTCTACCGTCGCAACGGGATCAGCGGCGACCAGGACGGCCGGGCGAAGGCCGCCGGGAAGCAGCACGACTGGAACCAGCTGGAAATCCTCGCCATCGGAAGTCGGATCCGCTTCGCCGTGAACGGGAAAGAGGTGCTCGACTGGACCGACCCCAAGCCGGAGCTCTGCGAGGCCGGTCCGATCGGCCTGCAGCTGCACTCCAACAAGGTGCCGCAGGAAGTGCGGTTTCGCGGGCTCGTGCTCGTGGAGGATCCGACCGACGTGCTCGTGACCGCCAGCCCGACGCCGTGATGGCGGAGGCCGGCTGAACCCAGCCGCGCATCTGCTATGATGCGGCCGGCGACGATAGGAAACCACTCTGGCGAGGGAGTTTTGGCGTGGCACGCGCGGCACTGGCACTCGAAGACGGCACGGTCTATTTCGGTGAGTCGTTTGGGGCCACTGGCACCGTCTCTGGCGAGGTCTGCTTCAACACCTCGATGACCGGGTATCAGGAGATCCTCACCGACCCCAGCTACCGCGGTCAGATCCTTACGATGACCACGCCGCAGATCGGCAACTACGGCGTGAACGAGGCCGACATCGAGAGCGGCAAGCTGCAGATGGCGGGCTTCATCGTCCGCGAGGCCAGCCGCATCGCCAGCAACTTCACCGCCACGGGCACGCTCGGCGCGTATCTCGCGAAGGCGGGCGTCGTCGGGCTCGCGGGTATCGACACGCGGGCGCTCGTCCGCCGGCTGCGGATTCGCGGGGCGATGACGGGCGTGCTGTCGAGCGAGGTGCTCGATCCGGCGAAACTCGTCGAGATGGCGAGGACGGCGCCGACGCTGGTGGGTCGTGATCTCGTCCGCGAGGTGATGCCATTCGCGGATCGCGAATGGACCGAGCCGCTCGATGACTGGGCGAGACCGCTGCCGCAGCCGCTGGAGGGAGGCGTGTTTCCGCCGCCGCCGGCCGCCCTGCAAGGCACGAAGCACGTCGTCGCGCTCGACTACGGCATGAAATGGAACATCGCGAGGCATTTGGCCAGCGCCGGCTGCCGCGTGACCGTGCTGCCCGGCAAGGCCACGGCGGCCGAGGTGCTCGCCCACAAGCCCGACGGCGTGTTTCTCTCCAACGGCCCCGGCGATCCCGAGGTGCTCGGCTACTGCGTCGATACCGTCCGCGACCTCGTCGGCAAGGTGCCGATGTTCGGCATCTGCCTCGGGCACCAGCTCTTGTCGCTGGCCTGCGGCGCGAAGACGTTCAAGCTGAAGTTCGGCCATCGCGGCGCTAACCAGCCGGTGATGGATCTCGAGACCGGCAAGGTGGAGATCACCTCGCAGAACCACGGTTTCGCCGTGGACGAGGCGACGCTGCCGCGGGAACTGGTGGTGACCCACCGCAACCTGAACGACGGCACGATCGAGGGCGTGCGGCACACGACGGCCAACGCCGCAAGCGTGCAGTATCATCCCGAGGCGGCGGCCGGCCCGCACGACTCCTCCTACCTCTTCGGCCGCTTCCGCCAGATGATGGCGTGAAGCATTGCTTGATTTGCCGATGCTTGTGTTATCGACAACGCCAGTAGTCGGGCTCGCGGCTGCAATGAGCTATTGCAACCACCACGATGGTAGCGGGACCATCGATACGGTAGATGACCTGAAACGGGTATCCGCGAACGATGACGAATCGATGTCGTTCGTCGCAGGCTGGATGCCAACTGGGCTGGGTAGCGATCGAAGTGATTGCAGAGGAGACGGCCGCTTCGAATCCAAGTGCTGCGGTGGTGCTTCGTTTGGCGTACCACTGCATTGCCGCGACGTACTCGTCGTCGGCCGCCCGTAGGATCAGCACGTCAGCCATCAAGGCCGGCCTCTCGCCGGGCACGGGCCTGCACCTCGGGCCACGGTGAGGCGGTCAACCGGCCGGCGTCGTACTCGGACGATCTCCGCTGCACTTCCTTGATCCACTCCTCGCTTGGCTTTGGCCATGTGTCGGGCGATGTCTCATCCCACACCGTGTCAACGAGCCGTAGTCTGTCGGCCGGGCTCAGCGACTTCACCGCGGTGATAATTTCTTGCAGCGTAGTCATGTGAACCTCATTCGAGAGGAGATCGCCGACGGGTGGTCGACAGATCCAAGAAATTGTTGTGTCCAGCGGAATCTGAATAGGAGTATACAGACGTGCAGTATTTTGTCAAGCGGTTCGCAAACATGTCAAGTCGTTCAGCATGGGCGTTCGGAAACCCGTTGCATTCTGGTGGAAAAACGTTTTTTTGACATTCGCCATCCGTGTGCCAGAGTTGCAGGAAGCTTTCGGGCGGCATCCCGGCTTCTCCCTCGGAACCCCCTTCCGCGGTCCCCCCAGTCACTGCCACCTTTTCTTTTGGAGGCTCACCCCATGAGTCGTTCGCTGTTTCTCTGTGGCCTTGCGGCCGTTCTGTCGTTTGCCGCCGCCTCGCTGGCCGACGCCGGTTTCGGCCATCACCGTCGTCACGCCGATCCAGGCTGCGCGGCACCGGAAGGTGTCGGCTGCAGCCAATTCGAGCCCGGCTGTGCCCTCGAACCGTCGTGCGGCCTCGAGCCCGACTGCGGTGCCGAGACCTGCTGCCCCACGAACCCCTGCATCAAATACCGCCACAAGCATGCCCACAAGCACAGGTGCGCGAAGGGGTGCTGCGAGGAGCCGACCTACGAGACGGTCCTGAACCCGACGAGCCCCGAGACCTGCCAGACGGTGGCCGTGCCGGTCTGCCTGCCTGCCTGCTGCCAGGGCTGCCCCTGCGAGACCTCGCGGTGCACGCTGCTCGGCTGCGGCCAGGTGCGGTATGACTACGCCTGCGGCTGCTCGGTGGTCATCCGCTTCCAGAAGCACGGCGACATCCTCGTCACGTACGTCGGCTTTTAGCCGCTGGCGGGTGGTGCGAAGCCGTCCGCTCCAAACACAATAAAGCCCGGCCGGGAGCCCTTCCCGGCCGGGTTTTTCTTTTTTTGGGAGGCAGTCTGTAACGGATTCCGGGCAGCGGCGTTCTTCCTTCCAGACGGATCGACCGTGCATCCGGTAAGGTCGATCGCCGTCAGGAACCTCCGGGAAGCAAAGCATGTCCGCCAGCGGCGAATCCCATGGCTGGGTGATGGAGGCCGTCGACCTCTACGAACTGCCGCTGATGCGGTATGCGCGGCGGCTGCTCGGCGATGTCGACCTGGCGGCCGATGCGGTGCAGCATGCCTTCGTGAAGCTCTGCGAAGAGCCGCACGACAGTCTCCAGGGACGGATCGCCCCCTGGCTGTTTCGCGTCTGCCGCAACCGGGCGATCGATCATCTCCGCCGCTCGGGTCGCGAGCACTCGTGGCTCGATGAACCCCGCGACTCGCCGGCGGCAGTGGGGCACCCCGACAGCCGCGAGGCCGATCCGGCCGTGTCGGCCGAGAGGGCCGATCTGGCCACGCGGCTTCGCCAGCTGCTGCAGGACCTGCCGGCGCCGCAACGCGAGACGATCGACCTCTGGTGCGAGGGGCTCACTTACCGCCAGATCGCCGAGGTAACCGGTCGGCAGGAGGGGCACGTCCGCGTGCTGGCGCATCGCGGCCTCACCGCCCTCCGCACACACCCGCTGGTGCGAGACCTGCTCTTGCCGGACGGCCATCGGCCGGCCGAGGCGGCACCACACTCCTGAGAGAAACCAACGAGGCTGACCATGAACACTGATCACGACAACGATTCCCGGTTCAATGACGCACAGTTCGCCGGTTCACGCGACCGAGAGGCCGCGGATGCCCTGCTCACGGCGCACGCTCTCGGGCAACTCGAGGGGGATGAGCGGGCCGACATCGAACGGCTGCTCGGCGATCCCACGCGGCACGAGGAGCGACGGACGGCCGACGAGATCGGCCGGGTGGCGGCGGCTCTGCAGGCCGGGCGCACGGCCGACGCCATGCCGCGCTCTCCGGTGCTGCGGCGGGCGGTGGTCGCCGCGATCGCGGCGCATGGGGGTGAGGCGGGGCGTGCCGCGGCGGCCCCCGTCGTCGTCGCGTCGCCGTCTGCCAGCACCTGGTCCGGTCGGCGGTTGGCGATCGCCGGCTCGCTCGTGGCAGCTCTGTCGGTGATGGTGACCGCCGTGCTCGTGCGGACCTGGGAGCTCAAGCCGCGGATGGCTCGCGAGGTGGCCCACAACATGCCGCAGAGCCGTTCGGAAGCCGGGGCGTCTTCCGTGCGGGAGCAGGTGGCGGAAGAAAAAACAGCGGACCGCAACGCCGAGGGGGCCGCCAAAAAGGAGAGCCTCGCGAGCAGGGACGCCGGCCAGGACGCGGGCAAGTCCTTGGGCTTTGCCGCGCCGGCGCGGCCTATGGCTTCCGCGCCCATGCGGGCGGTCGACGGCCTCCGGGCCCGGAAGGCGGATGCCGAGGTGCGAACCGCCGCGCCGGCAGACATTTCGATGGTCGCTCCACCGGCGCCGGGAATGCGCGCGTCAGCCGCTCGCCGCGCTGGCCCGGAATTCGAAATGCAGTCCGTCAGGGGCCGCGCATACGAGCAGGATAAGCAGTCCGGCGAGCGGTATGACCGCCTGCCGGAGAATCGTGTTTTCTCGACCAGCGAGTCGCCGCTCTCCACGTTTTCGATCGACGTCGACACGGCGTCGTATGCCAACGTGCGCAGGCTCCTCGCCTCCGGCCGTCTGCCGCCGCCAGACGCGGTGCGGATCGAGGAGATGGTGAACTATTTTCGCTACGACTCCCCGCAGCCCGTTGGCGACAGGCCGTTTTCGGTGACGGTCGAGGCGGCCGAGTGCCCCTGGCACGGCGGACGCCGTCTGGTTCGCATCGGCCTTCAGGGCCGCGACATCGACCGCCGCGAGCGTCCCGCCGGGAACCTCGTGTTTCTTATCGACGTGTCGGGCTCGATGGGAGCGGCGAACAAACTACCGCTCGTGAAGCAGGCCCTCGCGATGCTGGTCGAGGAGCTCACCGAGAATGATTCCGTGGCGATCGTCACCTATGCCGGCGACGCGGGGGTGAGGCTTCCGGCCACGAGCGGCGACCAGAAACAGAAAATCCTGGCGGCGATCGAATCGCTTTCGTCGGGCGGCTCGACGCATGGCAGCGCCGGCATCAACCTCGCCTACGAGCAGGCGGCGGAGCGATTCATCACCGGCGGTGCGAACCGGGTGATCCTCGCCACGGATGGCGACCTGAACGTGGGCGTGACCAGCGACGAGGCGCTCGTGGACCTGATCAAGCAGAAGGCGGCGGGCGGCACGTTCCTCACGGTGCTGGGTTTCGGTGACGGCAACCTGCAGGACGCCAAGATGGAAAAGCTCGCCGACAACGGCAACGGCGTCTACGCCTACATCGACGGCGCCCGCGAGGCGCGGAAGGTGCTCGTGGAGCAGCTCACGGGGAGCACGATCACGATCGCCAAGGATGTGAAGATCCAGGTGGAGTTCAACCCCGCGCAGGTGGCCTCCTACCGGCTGCTCGGCTACGAAAACCGCGTCATGGCGGCCGAGGATTTCCGGAACGACCGCAAGGACGCCGGTGAGATCGGGGCCGGTCACGGCGTCACCGCGCTCTACGAGATCACCCTGGTGGGCGATGACGCAGACGGGCCGACCGGCGCCGAGCCGCTCAAGTATCAGCCGTCGCAGCCCACGCCCGCCCCTGCCGCTGCGCCGGTCGACGCCGCGACGAGCCGGGAGCTGCTCACGGTGAAGCTGCGGTGGAAGCGGCCCGACGGTGATACGAGCGTTCTCGAAGAGGTTCCGCTCGTCGATCGGGGCGGAGCCTTCGAGCGGGCCTCGGTGGACCTGCGATTCGCCAGTGCCGTGGCCGCCTTCGGGATGATCCTCCGTGGCAGCGACCAGAAGGGGGATGCCACGCTGCCGATGGTGGCGAAGATCGCCGCGGGTGCGCTGGGGCCGGATCGGGGCGGCTACCGGGCGGAGTTTCTCGACCTGGTCCGCAAGGCGGAGACCCTCCGCGACGGCGGCCGGTGAGACGCCGCGCGACGGGTCGGGGCTGCCCATGCCCCGTCGCCGGACGCTCGCTGCGCCCATCCTGGGCTCCGCTCGCTCGATGGCGGCCGCGCTCTCGGCATCCTGCCTCCGCTTGCCACCAACGCCGGCTCGTGGGGCATGGGCAGCCCCTCACGGATGCGTCCAGAGCCGAACAAAAAGCCCGGAGCGGAAGCGATGGGATCTGCTCTACCCACAGCGCCAGGCCCGGAGGGCCGGGTTAGCACCACCCGACGGAGGCCCGCCAAGCGGGCAGCACCACATGACTGCCGGGCACGATGCCCGGCTCGCGCCAGCGACCTGCGGTCGCCAAGCGAAAACGGCCCGGAGGGCCGTGTTTCGCGTGAAGTCAGTGCACGCCCTGCCCCGCCAGCCAGCGTTCGGCGTCGAGGGCCGACATGCAGCCGGTGCCGGCGGCCGAGATCGCCTGCCGGTAGTAGTCGTCGGCCACGTCGCCCGCCGCGAACACGCCCTCCACGCTCGTCTCCGTGCGGAAGTGCTTCTTCCAGACGATGTATTTCTTGGGGTTGAGTTCGAGCTGGCCGTCGAGGAAGGCGGTGTTGGGCGTGTGTCCGATGGCGAGGAAGACGCCAGCCGCTTCGATCGTCGTCTCCTTGCCGGCGTCGACCGTGCTCGCGAGCCGCACGCCCGTCACGCCCTTGGCGTCGTCGCCGAGCACCTCGGCCAAGCCGGTGTTGAAGTGAATTGTGATCTTCGGGTCGTCGTGGGCCCGCTGGGCCATGATCTTCGAGGCACGCAGCGCGTCGCGGCGATGCACGAGGTGCACCGTGCTGGCAAACTTCGTGAGGTAGGTCGCCTCCTCCACGGCCGAGTCGCCGCCCCCGACCACCACGATCGGCCTGTTGCGGAAGCGGGGCAGGGCGCCGTCGCAGACGGCGCAGGCGCTGACGCCGCGGTTCTTGAACTTCTCCTCGCTCGGCAGGCCGAGCCAGTTGGCGCTGGCCCCCGTGGCCACGATCACGCACTGGGCAAGCACTGGTGGTGCTTCGGCGGGCTGAAGCAAGAAAGGCCGCTTGGAAAAATCCACTTTCAGGATGTCGTCGGTGACGATCCGTGTGCCCATGTTGACGGCCTGCTGCCGCATCAATTCCATTAGTTCCGGGCCGGTCACGCCCTCGCCGGCATGCGGTGCCATCATCTGTCGCCGCTCAGGCGTCAGCGCGGAGTCGAGGAAGGCTCCGAGGTTGCCGTGGGGGAAGCCGGCGTAGTTTTCCACTTCGCTCGTGAGGGCGAGCTGGCCGAGCGGCAACGTGCCAGACATGCGGTTCTTCTCGGTGATCGCGCCCTCGAAGACGAGCGGCTTGAGCTGGGCCCGGGCGGCGTAGGTGGCGGCCGACCAGCCGGCCGGCCCGCTGCCGATGATGACGAGTTTTTCCTGGGTGGTGGTGCCGGTGGTGGCCGCCATGGATCGCTCCGAAAGAAGAAGGTCTTCGCAATTTGCCCCAATTTGGTGCCTGGCACCTTTTTTGGGCAAGATGGGGAAGTGGAATGGCGAGTTCTCGCCATCTTTGCCTCTCCGAGAGTGTGTCATGAGCCTGCTTGTCGTCCTGCTGCCGAGCGCCTTCGTGCTGGCGATCGCCTACCGTGTCTACGGCGGCCTGCTCACGCGGCTCTTTCGGCTCGATGCCGACGCCGCCACGCCGGCCGTCACGCTCCGCGACGACGTCGACTACGAGCCGATCCCACCGCAGCTCCTGCTGGGCCAGCATTTCTCCGCGATCGCGGCGGCGGGGCCGATCGTGGGACCGATCCTCGCGGGCGTGGCCTTCGGTTGGCTCCCCGCGCTCGCTTGGATCCTCATCGGCAGCATCTTTCTCGGCGGCGTGCACGACTTCGCCGCGCTCGTCGCCTCGGTGCGGCACAAGGCGCGGTCGATCGCCGAAGTGGTCCGCGACCACATGAGCCGGCGAAGCTATCTGTTGTTCCTGGCGTTCGTCTGGATCGCGCTGGTCTACATCATCGTCGCCTTCACCGACATCACCGCGTCGAGCTTCATCGGCCGGCAGGTGCTCGAGAACGGCGAGACGGTGTCGGGCGGCGGGATCGCCACGTCGAGCCTGCTCTACCTCGTGCTGCCGCTGATCATGGGCCTCTGCATGCGGTACGTGAAGATGCCGCTCTGGCTGGCGACCGTGATCTTCCTGCCGCTGGTGGGCCTGGCGATCTGGATCGGCCAGTTCATTCCCTTCGACCTCGGGCAGACGCTCGGCACCTCCGATGCCACCGCCCAGAAGATCTGGGGCGTATTGCTGCTGGCCTACTGCCTCGTGGCGGCGATGGTGCCGATGTGGCTCCTGCTCCAGCCCCGGGGCCACCTGGGCGGATGTTTTCTGTATGTGGCGCTGGCGGGGGCGGCGATCGGCCTGATCGTCAGCGATCGGCTGGTGGCGGGTGATTCCGCGATCCGCTACCCGGCATTCACCGGCTGGCAGGCTGCCAACGGCCAAAGCCTCATTCCGATGCTCTTCATCACGATCGCCTGCGGCGCCTGCTCAGGCTTTCACTCGCTGATCGCGTCGGGCACGACGAGCAAGCAGCTCCGCAGGGAGACCGACGCCAAGCCGATCGGCTACGGCACGATGCTCCTGGAGGCGATGGTGGCGATCGTGAGCCTCGCCTGCGTGATGGTGCTCGCGGGCGACTCGAAGCTCACGAGCCAGCCGCCGAATTTTATCTACGCGCTCGGCATGGGGCGGTTTCTGGAGATTCTCGGCGTGCCGGCGACGATCGGCGTCTCCTTCGCGCTGATGGCGTTCACGACCTTCGTCTACGACACGCTCGACGTCTGCACGCGGCTGGGGCGGTACATCATCCAGGAGCTCACCGGGCTCTCCGGCAAGGCCGGCGGCTGGTTGGGCACGGCGTTGACCGCGGGTGTGCCGCTCCTGTTTCTGCTGCGGCCGCACGTCGACGCGAACGGCAACGCGGTGCCGGTCTGGAAGACGTTCTGGAGCCTCTTCGGCGCGAGCAACCAGCTGCTCGCGGCGCTCACGCTCCTGGGCGTGACGGTCTGGCTCTGGCGGACGCGTCGGGAGACATGGGTCTGGCTCGTGACAGGCGTGCCGACCGCGTTCATGTACGTGATGAGCACGTGGGCGTTGGCCGGCATGACGCTGCCGAAGTTCCGGAGTGCGAATGGCTTCGCCTTGCCGGCCGATCCGGTGCCGTGGGCGGGGCTCGTGCTTTTGTCGCTGGCAGCCGTGATGCTCGTCGAGGCGATCCGCGTGATCGCGATGCCGCAGGGGCCGCTGCAGCCGCAGGGGCCGCGCGGCGGTCTTGGCCGTGTGGCCGCCTCGCCGCGGGCGGCCGGGGCATGACGGCGAAGCGGTCGCGGCTGCCGGGAGCGGCGCGAAAGGCCGGTCAGCCGAAGCCCGTGAAGGTCTGTGCGACCTGCGGCCGCGAGTTTGAGTGGCGACGGAAGTGGGCCGCCTGCTGGGACACAGTCCGCTACTGCAGCGACCGCTGCCGTACCGGCCGCGGGCTGAAGCAGACCGGCAAGCGTTGACCTGAGCGGTGGCGATGGGGTGGCAGGAAGCCCCCGGCGGAAGCCGGGGACGCCGGGAATAAACGCCATCCCGCGTGCCATTGCGATCGAA
This sequence comes from Pirellulales bacterium, assembly GCA_044369655.1. GTDB lineage: Bacteria > Planctomycetota > Planctomycetia > Pirellulales > UBA1268 > CAMCQY01. Next base: position 2,195 of record JBILWX010000106.1, on the reverse strand, counting down.
AAGGCTCCAAAACACCGCTTTTTCCCGCGCGTAAGTTTTTCGCCCTGCCGGGAGTGATGCTATGGGGAATCCTCCTCTGCACGGCCGGATGGGCGATCGCATGGCAGACAAACTTCACGAAGCGTTTCTGCGACTCTTCACCCGGTGTGAACCGGAGTTGCGGGCATTTGTCCGGTCGTGCCTGCCGCGGCCGCAGGATGTCGACGAGGTGATGCAGGAGGTGAGCCTCGTCGCCTGGCGGAAGTTCGGCGATCTGGACGACCGCGGCCGGTTCGCCCCCTGGGCCTGCCTCATCGCCCGCTACGAGATTCTCAAGTATCGCCGGGCCCATGCCCGCAACCGGCTCCTGCTCGATGAGTCGGTGATCGAGGCCATCGCGGACGAGGCGGCGGCGGAGATGCCCCTCCACCAGCGGCGGCTCGAGGCCCTCGAAGCCTGCTTTGAAAAGCTTGCTCCGGCCCGGCGGGAACTCGTCCTCACGGCATACACCGCGGGCACGTCGCAGAAGGATCTGGCCCGGCAGTTGGGCCGCACCGAGGGAGCCCTCTACCAGCTGCTCTCCCGGATCCGGCAGGAACTGTGGCGGTGCGTGGAGCTCACGCTCGCCAAGGAGGCTGGAGCGTCATGACCCAGGCCGACCTCGACCTTCTGCATGATTTCGTGGCGGACCGCATCGCCGCCGATGCGTTTCCGCGGCTCGAATCACTGCTTCGCGCGAGTGGCGCGGCCCGCCGGGCGCTCCGGGGGCTGATGGCGGTTGAAGAGGGGCTCGAAGAGATGGCGGCCGCCGCCTTGAGCGCACGGTATTTCGGCAGCCCGGCGAACCGGCAGCCACAGGCCGCGGCGCCCGTCCGCCGGACGATCGGCGACGCATTTGCTGCCATGATCGGCTCCGTCTTCGCGCCGGCAGCGCTCCGCCGGGCCGGTCTCCCGCTCGTGCTGTTCGTCGCGTGTGGCATCGTGGCCGCGTTCGCCTGGCGGGGACTCTGGCCCGCTGCCCGGCCGCGGCTCCCGGCAGGGGTGCTTGCCAAGGTGGTCGCCCTGAGCGACGTGGCCTGGGCCGCCGACGGGCAGCCTCGGCACGAGGGGGACGGCCTGCAGGCGGGCGGTTCGTTTGCGGTCACGCGAGGGCTTGTCGAAATCCTCTTTGCCTGCGGAGCCGCGGTCGTCCTCGAAGGGCCGGCGACGTTCGAGGTGATCGATGGCAGCACCGGGAAACTTTCCGGCGGCCGGCTCGCGGCCACGGTCGACCGGCCCACCGGCCCGTTCGCGATCCAGACGCCCACCGCCATGGTCACCGATCGGGGCACACAGTTCGGCGTGGCAGTCGATGATCAGGGAAAAACCGACGTCCGCGTGTTTCAGGGGCTGGTCGAACTCGTGGCCCTGGCGGCGCTCGGCACGTCCGAGCCCCTGCGGCTGAAGGCGGGTGATGCGGGCGAGGTCGACGGGGACGGCCGCGTCTCGCGAATCGACTCGCCTGGTTCGAAGAAGTTCGTGATGTCGGTGCCCAAGAAATCGCAGCCGGTCAGAGCACCTCTGCCGTTTCGGTGGGATGAGGCCGCGGCCGTGACGGTCTACCGCGACTCTTTCGCCGGGTCGGGCGTGCTTGCCGGCACGGCGGCTACCGGGCGAGGTGGTGCGGGCGAAGCACGATGGATCGCTCCCGCGGATGGCTGGCTATTCGATCCAGAAACAAAATCGCTGAAGGTGACGGCCACCGGTGCGGCCTTTCTCCCCTTCAGGCCCGAGCCCGGCCATCTCTACCGTCTGTCTGTCACAATGCAGGTCGTGGAAGGCGGCATCGGCTGGGCGGCACTTGGTTTTTCAGCGGCCGCGAACACGCGGCTCGCCACGCTCGACCATGCCTGGATGCTCCAGCGGCACGAGGCGAAGGCTCGGGCCAACGTGGCCTACAAGGGACCGCAGATGGCGGGCGAACTGTCCCGCGGCGACCGGCAGACCGGCGTGCAGACGCGGACGGTCGTCCTCGACACGAACGGTCCCCGCTGGAAGGCATTTTTTCTTGTGGGCGACGAGCTCGTGGGCCAATGCGTCTACGAACAGCCGCCCGCCGACATCGCCCACGTGGCGATCTCGGTCTTCCCGAACACCGTCGCTCTGCTGCGCGAGTTTTCACTGCAATCAATCCGCTGAAAAAGGGGACGCAGCTCTTTTTCAGCAGCAAAAGAGCT
>JBILWX010000105.1:0-12026 GCA_044369655.1 Pirellulales bacterium | reverse complement strand
TCATTCCCAACGGCGACACGGCCGGCGCCCGGGGCGCCGCCCTCGACGCCGCCCGCGTCGCCAGCGAACGCGGGCTGTAGCAGAGGGCTCCCGGCGAACAGTGGCCCGAATCACGCCACGCGGTCGAGGATCGGCAGCGCGGGCAGCCCATTGGGCTGCACCCTCATGCCGGGCGAGGGCAGGGGAGCGAGTGAGTCATCGCCGGCAGGTTTCGAGCGGGGCGGGCCGAGCAGCATCAGCCGCGCCGTGCCGAGGAGCCCGCGGAGCGACCCGAACGTCGCCTCGACGGCGGCTGGTTCGTAGCCACAGTGCACCATGCAGTCCTGGCATTTGGCATTGCCGCTGGCGCGACCGTAAGCCTTCCAATCCGTCTGCTCCATCATCTCCCGATAGGTCTTCGTGTAGCCCTCGTCGAGCAGATAGCAGGGCCGTTGCCAGCCAAACAGGTTGTAGGTGGGCGTGCCCCACGGCCGGCACTCGAGGTCCCATGCCCCCTTGAGAAATTCCAGAAACACAGGCGACTGGTTGAATTTCCAACGCCGCGGGGCATCGGCAAGGATGCGACGGAAGAGCGACTGACTCCGTTCCCGCGGCAGAAAATGCTCCTGATCCGGCGCCTTGGCGTATGAGTAGCCGGGCGAGATCATCATGCCCTCGACCCCAAGTGCCATCACCTCGTCGAAAAAGGACCGGTATCTCGCCGGATCGGCGGACGCAAAGAGCGTGGAGTTGGTGGTCACGCGAAAGCCGGCCTTGCGGGCGGCGCGGATCGCCGCCACGGCCATGTCGTAGACGCCCTCGCGGCAGACGGCGTGGTCATGCTCTTCCCGCGGACCGTCGAGGTGCACCGAAAACGCCAGGTAGGGAGAGGGGGAGAAGTGCGGCAGCATCTCCTCGAGCTTGAGCGCGTTGGTGCACAAGTAGAGATACTTCTTGCGGGCCACGATGCCGGCCACGATCTGCTCGATCTGCGGATGAAGCAGCGGCTCGCCACCCGGGATCGACACGATCGGTGCACCACACTCGTCGACAGCATGGAAGCACTGCTCGGGCGTCAGGTGCGACCGCAGCACCTCGGTGGGATGCTGGATCTTGCCACAGCCGCCGCAGGCCAGATTGCAGCGGAAGAGCGGTTCCAGCATGAGCACGAGAGGATAGCGGGAGTTGCCCCGCAGACGTTGCACTGCCACATGCTTCAAGACGGCCATCATCTGCCCGACAGGCACACTCATGCGACACGCTCCCGAACGTCACCCACACCGGCCGACACCTGGGAAAAGCGGGCCAAGGCCATCAGCGGAAAATAGATCGGATAGTAGTGATAGCGCAGGTAGAACACCTTCGGAAAACCGGTGCCGGTGAACTGCGTCTCATTCCAACTGCCGTCGGCCGACTGGTGCGTGGCCAGCCACTCCGCCCCCCGCCGTGCCGCGCGGCCGTCGTGCCTTCCCGCCGCCACGAGCCCGGCCACGGCCCATGCCGTCTGCGACGCTGTCGGCGTGCCGCACCCCGCCAGCGATGGATCGGCATAGCTCTCCGGGGTTTCACCCCAGCCGCCACACGACTGCTGATGGCGTTCCAACCAGTCGGCGCCCGCCGAGACGGCAGGATCGACGGCAGGCAGCCCGACCGCCCGCAGGCCTTCAATCGCCTGCCAGGTGCCGTAGACATAGTTCACGCCCCAGCGGCCAAACCAACTGCCATCGGCCTCCTGATTCCGGCGGAGATAGTCGATGCCCCGATCGACGCTCGGGCGGCCGGAGCGAAGGCCGAGCTTGCCGAAGGCCTCCAGCACACGGCCGGCCAGATCGGGCGAACTGGGATCGATCATCGCGTTGTGATCGGCGAATGGCACCTTGCACAACAATTCCATGTTGTTGTCGCGATCGAAGGCGCCCCAGCCACCATCAGAACTCTGCATCGACTCGAGCCACGGGACGGCGCGTGCGATCGCCGCCTGAACACGGGCGGACCGCCGCACGGAAGCGGGATCGGAATCACGGGAGTCCACGACCGACTCTCGCCATGTCGCCAGGGCGATCAACACCATCGCCGTATCGTCGACGTCGGGATAGAAGCGGTTGGCATACTGGAAACACCAGCCGGTCGGGGCAACCGGTGCGGCCGCCCGCATCCAATCACCGCCCGTACGGATCTCGCGATCGAGCAGCCAGTCGACGGCAGCCGCCAGCGGAGCTGGTGCGATCTGCCCGATGTCCGCGACGTCATCACGAGCGGTCGATCGCGGCCGCGACCCGGCCGCCACCGTATCAGACAGCGCCCGCAGAGCGATCGCGGTATCCCACACCGGAGAGCGGCAGGGCTCGAGCCTGACGATGCCACCCGGCTCGTGCTCCACGAGCAGCCCCAGTTGCCGCCAGCACTCCTGCACCTCGGGCGAGTCGTCTTCACAACCCATCGCCCGCAGCGCCACGATGCTCCAGACGATGGGCGGAAAGATCGCCCCCAGGCCGTCGCTGCCGTCAAACCGCTCCAACATCCAGCGGCGGCAGGCCGCAACGGCTCGGCGGCGGAACGGGCGGATTCCCAGGCTGTCGCATGCCTTGAGAAGCCGGTCCACACCGCGAAAAAACCGGGCCCAGCCGTCACTGCCTCCGACCCGAGCCGGACCGTTTCGCCCCGCCGGCGATGCGAACAGTTCATCGATGCCCTGCGCGGCAGGAATCTCGCGGACCGGCTTGAACGCCCAGATCAGGGACAACGGCACGATCATCGTCCGCGACCACGCGGAAACCCGGTGCAGGTTCACCGGAAACCAGTCGGGCAGGAGGACCATCTCGGGAGGCACGGCGGGGCAGGCCGAGTAGGACATCTGCCCCAACAGCGCGAGGTAGAACTTGGTGAAACTGTTGACCGCCCACGGCCCACCGGACCGCTCGATGGCACGACGGGCGCGGAGCAGCGGTTCGCTGTCAGGATCGTGGCCGGTAAGTTTGAGCGCCAGATAGGCCTTCACGCTGGCGCTGACATCCACCGGCCCCCCCGGATGAATCGCCCACCCGCCTTCCGGCAACTGTTCCTTGAGAATCCGTCGGGCGGCCCCGGCGACCTCGGGACGGCCGAGTTTGTCTGCCCAGGCGAGGATCAGGATGTATTCGCTTTCCAGGATCGTGTCGCCTTCGAGCGGTCCGCGCCAGTGACCGTCCACAGCCTGCCGCGCCAACAACCACGAGGCCGTGGCCGCGATCGCACCGTCGACCCCGCCGGGAACAGCGTCGCTCGAGACAAAACCATGCCTTTCGGAACCGGCACGGTCGAGAGCGGGCCGGTGCGGTGATTTCGCGCCGTTGCCGCGAGACGCCCCCGCAGCACCTGCAAGCAGATGGCCAGATCCGGCGAGTGTGGTCTCGGAACCCGTCACAGGGGCATCGACGTCGAGCGTGGCCCCGCCTGCATCCATCCTTGGTCCGGTGAAGCTCATGAAACCATAACCCTGCTGCACGCTTGAGGCGGCGATCCATCGCCGCAAACCCGGCAAGCACGTCGGGGGAGGATAGAGAACGACGAGAACATCGACAAGCCGGAAACAACGCGGTTGTCCGCGACCTACGGCCCGCTCGGGCGTTCCCTGAACATCCAGGAAAGATGGGGTGGGTTTACCGCCGTCCTCATGCTCCCGCTGCCATGGTCGGGGACTCGACCGCGGAGGCCTCGGGCAGCTGAATGGATACGCGGGTTCCTCGCCCTGGCCGAGAGTCGAGCAACACCCGTCCGCCGTTGAGTTCGACCAGCCTCCAGGCCTTCGAAAGCCCGAGCCCTGCTCCCCGTCCCGCTTCGCGGCCGCTGAAGAACGGATCAAATGCCCGCCTCGCGGCATCGACAGACATGCCCCGGCCGTCGTCGGCGACGTTGATCTCGCACCAGCCGCCATCAGGCGGCGCCCGGCGGGTCACCTCGATCACGACGCGTCCGCCGACAGCCACCGCTTCGAGCGCGTTGACCACCACGACTCTCACCGCCTCCTCGACCTGCACGCGGTCGACGGACACGGCCACGGGCGACGGCAGCGGGCAGTACTCGAGCCGCACTGTTCGTGCGACCGCCTGTGGCCGCGTGGCCTCGATCACCGCGGCAACTACCCCCCCGACGTCGGTGGCCTCCGGCCGCGGCTTCGGCGGCCGAGCGAAGAGCATCAGCCCACCGATCATGTCTCGGGCCCGAAACGACTGATCGACGATCGTGGAAAGGCGGCGGCGGCGTTCTGGATCGGCTTCCTCCAGGAGGAGTGCCTGCGCCCGCGTGGCGATGTTGGCCAGCGGATTGTTGATTTCGTGTCCGGCTCCATAGGCCAGCTCGCGCATCGCCTCGAGCCGGGCCTCCGCCACGGCGTGCTGAAACCGCTCCTGCAGGTGGGCGTGCGCGAGGGCAAGCTGTACCGCCTCGCGGAGCACGGTGGCCTCGGCCGCCATCACGCTCTGCCCCGCCGCCACCGGCGCCCGGTCGTCGCCCGGCAGGACGAGCGCGGCGGCAAACTGCGACAGGAGCAGGGCATCTTCCCGGCCCGCCGCCGCCATCCAGGCGGCCAGCCCCGGCACGCGACCGGCAGCAAGCGAGAGCCGCTCGGCCAGCGCAGGCGGGGGCCCGTAGGGCTGCCCCTTGCCGACCGCCGATACGAGCACCGCTCCAGCCACCATCAGGCAGTGCTCGCGGCTCAGGTCGGCCACGGAAGGCGGCTTGCCATCGGCATCGAGCACCAGCCAGGCTGCCGCAGCAGCCGCTGCGTGATGATCGGCATCGTGTTCAGGCAGGCTCGCCAGGCTCGTCACAGGGAAGCTCCGCTGTCAGGCACGCGTGCCCGACTCACTCACGGCACACAAAACAGGACGGCAGCGCCGGAACTTGGCCGGCGCTGCCGTCATGAAAACTGCTTGAAAAGGATCAGGCGTCCCGGCGTCTGCCGTTGGCAGAGGCTCAGGAACCGGCGGCCACCGACTCGATGTCGAGAAGGCTGCAGATCCGATCGACGAGCACTTCGGCCTCGAACGGCTTCTGCAGAAACTCGTTGGCACCCGACGCCTTCAGGTCCTCGATCTTGTCGGGTTCGCACATGCCCGAGATGCAGATGATCCGCACCTCGTCCATCGTGGAGTCGCTCCGGACACGCTGGCAGACTTCCTTGCCATTGATGTCCGGCAGCATGACGTCGAGCACGATCAGATCAGGACGATAGTCCTTCACCATCATGCCGGCGTCGAAGCCGTTGTTCACGCTCCGTGTCTCGAAGCGGCCGTCCCGCTCGAGCACGTCGGTGATCAGTTCGACGAGATCCTGATCGTCGTCGACAACGAGAATCTTCCGTCGACCGCTCTCCAACGCATCGGTCGGAATGCCGTTGTCCCGCATGAAGAGAAACAGCTGATCCCGGGGAATCCGACGGAACCGGCTGCCCGGGACCCGGAACCCCTTCAACTGTCCGGAGTCGAAGCAGCGAATGATCGTCTGCTGACTCACCTTGCAAATCTTGGCGGCCTCGCCGGTCGTGTACACAGTTTTCTGCATCTGCTTTACCACCCTCTCCCTAGCCGTGGTGCAGCTAGTCAAAACGGAGCTGAGAAGCTTCACTCATCCCGAGAGTCAGCCCTGAGCCCCTAGGCTTCCTTGTTGCCGTAACGCCCGCAATCCTTCGCGTTTCACGACGTCACTTGCTGAGCCGGCCTGGGATCCAATCGGATCGCCCCGCACAACCAGCCTGAAGATGATCGCCGCGGTGGAAGGCGTGAGCCGCGAAAGGCAGCGAAAGAGAATCCGTTTCCCTTGCGACCGCCAGGCTTACCATCCTTGCCACGCCCTCAACTCTAGCGGCATCTTGCGCATTGAGTCAAGATCGTCGCATTTGACGCAAACGTCTTGTGCGCAAGACCTTGGGTATTGCCCCCGAAGTCACCAGAAATTTTTTCGGGGGCTTGAGGTGGTTCAGTCGGTGGCGGGCGGTGGGTCGCGGGCGGCGATTACGTCGGCACCACGATTTCCAGCAGTTCGACGGCTGGTCGGCCGTTCAGTTGGATGTCGGCAACGCGTCCATGAAGCGGCGCACCGCTGGTCACATCCCCGTGTGGCCAGAGAAGGTGCCGGAGGTGTGGCCCCGGCGTCACCTTCAGCAATTCCACACTGCGGACTTCGCGAAGCACCCCAGCCTCGATGAGAATCCGGCCCAGAGGCCGCTTTGCCTCGCGAATTGCCCGCGCCGTCGCAGCATCGAGGCTCGTCAGATCGATCCGAACGATCCCGTATTGGACAATCCTTCCGGCCCCATTTTCCAGCAGGATCTCCCGGGCATAGCCGGTCACTGTCGGCTGATTGTCAGCCCCTTCACCCAGTCTCGCCACGACGCGAAGCCGCACGTCTCCGCCGTGAAACCGCTCCATGGCCACGGTCATATGGCTGTGGTGGTCGAGCAGCGTACGGGCCGGATCGGGCACCTGTTCCGGGGCGACGGGAACGACGCCGCCGAACTGCTCGGGGCTGCAAAATAGCCCCACCAGGGCCGAGGCGCGGGCCCCGGCATCCCGGAGATCAGGGTCTGGTTTCATGCCGCTACGTCGCTGACGCTCCTGGCCGGCGCGCACACGACCGAGGTCACTCGCCTCGCCCTGTTCGGAAGCGGCACGCAACCGCAGATTGTCGGGTGCAACCGAGCCGGGAGGCAAGCTTCAGCCGGAAAACTGCGTGGCCGCCTGCTCCGGCACGGCAAGATCGAGCAGGAATTCCAGCACGTCCCGCAGCCGCCTCAGGCGGCAGGTCGCCGCCGCTGCCGCTGCCAGCCGGCGTTGGTCGACCACAATCCGCGCCGCCTCCTCGAAGACACCGGCCTTGCAGTAGAGGCTGCGGACCTCGGCCACCGCACCGGCGATCGCTGCCTCGTCCACGTCGGCACTGCCGGCGGACTGGCACATGCCTGCCAACTGGGCCAGCTGCCGCAGCCGGCACCGATCGTCCTCCGCAAGCCGCTCGAGCGCCACCGCCCACATCACGGTCGGCCGGCCTCCCAGCAGATCGCCCGCGGCACGACGATTGTTTTCCAGGTCGCCGCTCCAGTCCTTGAGGTCGTTGAGCACCTGGAAACCGGTGCCCACGTGCAACGCGTAGCCGCTGATCTGCCCGGCGTCGGCGGGGTGGACGCCGGCCAACCGAATCCCCATGGCGACGGCAGCCTCGAACGCCGGAGAAGTCTTCAAGCCGTAGATCGTGAGGGCCTCGCGGGGGGTGAGTTTCTTGTCGCCGCCATCCCGCCACCAGAGTTCGGCTCCTTGCCCCTGCGCCAGCCGCAGATGGGCATCGGAGAGGATCGCCACCAGGTCGCGGAGCGTCGCGGCATCGACGCCGGGCAATCCCGACACGATGCGGTAGCCCAGACCGAGCAGGTAATCGCCGGCATTGATCGCCGCGGGAATGCCATGCTCGACATGCAACGTCGGCCGCCCATACCGCATGCGGTCCTGATCCTCGATGTCGTCGTGAACCAGTGACGCCTTGTGGAAGACTTCGATAGCCACCGAGGCCGCCTTGACGGAGTCCCGCACCGTATCGTCGGCGTCACGCCCCTGATCGATCCGGATCGCGTCGTGGGCCGCCAAACAGATGAAGGGGCGAAGAAATTTGCCGCCGCGGGCGAGAAAATCCCCCGCCATGCCGGCGGTCGCCTCCAAGGGGGACACGTCACCCGCCACCTCATGCTCGCCGCCGGCCAACGGGCCGAACACCGGCCCGAGCGACAGCCGTTCGGCCGTGGCGGCAAGACTTTCCGTTGTGAACATCTCCGCCGCCTCGCGGAGCAGGGGCAGATAGTCGCCGACCGGGGTGGCCCCGCCGCCAGCAACTCCCACCAACCCCAACACCCACTCCACGTCGATCCCGCCGGCAGCCAGCGCCTCTGCGCAGCCCGTGCGGGAGCCGGCAGGACCGGGCTCGTAGGGAACTGCCGCCACGGGCAGGGAGAAGGCCGGGAGCATCGCAAACGCCTTTTCCAGATCGCTGAGGCGGGCAATGCCCAACACTCCGTCGTACTGCCCTGTGAGCAGACTGCCGATGCCCGCGACAGCCCTGCCGACAGGCTCCACAGCCCAACCGCTGTCTCGCGCCGCCGACCAGATCGTGGCGATGCCGCAACTCGGGCCGCAGACCCGCGGCACCGACGCCGCTTCGCTCGCCGCCGTCTCCACGGCGACGGCCGCAGGGCAATCCGGGAGCAGCAGCAACCGCCGGCCGGCCGGCGCCGCCGCCAGGCGATCCCGCCAATACTCCGACACGATGGTGACCATGGTCCAGCCCACATGTTCCGCACCGGCCGACGCCCGTCTGACGACGGTTTCGGCGCAGGACCGCAAGCCCGCCGCTGTTCGTGCCGTCGGCGGCACGCCTTCCGATCGCCACACGGACACCAGATCGGAGGCGATTGCCCGCAACCTCTCCCGCACCTGCTTCGAGTCGGGGCACCGCATCGCCACGGCCGGAGACGCCCCGAGTCGCGGTGCCGGCGCCAGGGACTCCCGCTCCAACGCCGATCGATTCAGGGCCAACGATGATTCGTACACGAATTGCCTCTCTGGGTTCAGAACCGTCGGAACGTAGACCTCCGGGGGCGGCCGGGATCCTGGAACGAAACCGCACCCTCCCGGGAAACGTAACCCCGATCGGCCCCGCCCCCCTCAGGCATCGAAAAACCGCGGGAGAAGCGAGTCGATTTGCAATAGGCCGCGGCGGGACAGCACCGGCCCGGTTGCGGTCCGCTCGAGATATCCTTCCGCCTCGAGGGCTTCCCATTGGGCGGCCCATTCCGCCTGCGGATCGACGCCAAACTTGCGTGCCAGACGGCCCGTATCGAGCCGCCCCCGCTTCAGCCCGAGCACCAGTTCGCGGATGAGCCGCTCCCGCGCCGTCGGCGCGAGTCCGCGGTGGATGGGGAGCCGTCCCGCCTCGACGGCCGCCAGGTAGTCGTCCCAATGCGTCGCATTCTGGTAGTGGACGCCGGAGAGATGACCGAAACTGGCCACCCCGAGCGCCACCAGGTCGCTTCCCTCCCAGAGCATGTCACGGTAATGGAAATGGACACGAGCCGGATCGCGGACCAGGGTGTAGCCGCTTGAAATGGAGTAGCCGCGTTCGAGGCAGCGGTCGAAGGCCCAATCGACCCAGGCCCGCTTCGTCGGCCAGTCGGCCACGGGAACCTGCCCGGCACCATCCCGCGCATCCCGCACGAACACCGTGTTGAGGGGCAGTTCCATCTGGTAGATCGTGATGCTGTCGGGCTCGAGTGCCAGTGTCTTCTCGACGGTCCGCTGCCAGGAGTCGACCGTGTCGCCCACCATGCCGGCGATCAGGTCGACATTGGTGTTCGAGAAATCGGCGGCCTTGATCCAATCCCAGGCTCGGAGAATCTCGGCAGAGAGGTGTGCCCGACCGTTCGCCTCCAGCACGTCGTCGGCGAAGTTCTCGACGCCGAGCGATATCCGCGTCATGCCGAGCGTCTTCAGCGCCCGCACCTTCGGCTCCGAGAGCGTGCCCGGCTCGCACTCGAACGTCACCTCCTCCGCATGCTGCCAGCCGAAACTCTCGTGCAGCCCGGCGACCAGACGTTCGAGTTGCTTCACGCTCAGAAATGACGGTGTGCCGCCACCAAAGTAGACATAGCGGAGCGGCCGGCCGTGGACCGCGGGCCTCGCGGCAGCGAGCGCGGCCTCGCGGGCGAGCGCCAGGGAATACCGCTCCACGTCGGCGGCGGCCACGTCGGTGTAGACCCGGAAGTAGCAGAACTTGCACCGCTTCCGGCAGAACGGGATGTGCAGATAGAGGCCGAGCGGCACCGCCGGCTTCTCGGCCCGTGGTTCCGTGTCGAAGGCGGAGAGCACCTCCGGCACGGCAGCCTGGGTCCACCGCGAAAAGGGCGGATAATTGGCGACGAAATAACTTCCCGGCTCGGTCGCGTTGCTCATGGATAGGCAGCCAGAGGCGGCGGCGGGGGGCGGAAACGGCTCACAGCCCGCGGGCCGCGAGCAGGTCGTCGAAATCGCGAAGATGATAGGCGACTTTCGCCGTGTCGAGCACCCGGCAGAGCGACCGCAGGGCGATGCCCATGCCATCGGGGCCGCTCGTGCCGCCGAACTGGCCACCGCCCCGGACATGGGGCTCCAGGTCGAGAAACACGCCCGGAATCCCACGTCGCTCCAGTTTCTTGGTGAGCGTGGGGAGCATGGTCTTGAGATCGGCGAGGATCCGCTCGTGACCGCCCGCTCCCTGATCGGCCGGCACGAAGTTGTCGAGCGAGTGCTCGTCGACATGCTTGCCGCGGACCGTGCCCGACACCTTCCGGTAGTCCTTGATGTGCACCCAGCCCAGGCCCGGCTTCATCGCCTCCCACTGGGCATAGACCTGCGTCGTGGAAAACCCCTGGACGATCAGGTTGGCGGCGTCGAACACGAGCACGAGGCCCGGGTGGTTGACCCGCTTGTGGATTTCCGCCAGCAGGTCGCCCGTCTGGCCGACCAGGTTGGCCTCGACCTCGAGGCCGAAGGTGATGTCGGACCGATGGCAGGCCTCGGCGATCTGGCCGATGCGGTCCGCCGCCTCCTCCAGGTAGTTCTCGGGCTTGGCCCCCTTGGGCGGATAGAAGGAGAATCCGCGGATGAGTTTCGTTTCAAAGGCGTGCGCCAATTCGCAGGCCTTGGCGACGTCCTTGGCGAGATACTGCTTGAAGGGCACGTAGGCATTCTTCGTGCCATCGGGCTTGTCGACGAGTTTGACCTTGCCGATCGGCGAGGCGATCGACGCCACGTTCAAGCCATATTGATCTTCGAGGTGGCGAAGTTTCTGGATCTCCGCCAGCGACAGCTTCATGACATTCTTCACGCCTTTGCCGACGTCGATGAACCGCAGGCTGTAATACTCCAGTCCGATCGCGGCCAGTGCCGTGAACTGCTCGACGGCGGTGAGATGGAAAGCCGACTCGTCGGCAAGAGCGGAGAGCAGGACGCGGGCGGACTGCGGAGAACGGGCCATGATGGGTGGTGCCTCGTGGGGTGTCCGCCAGGTGGCGGCGGACGAATGCCTTGAGATTCTGGCTGCCGGTCTGGGCAAAGGAAAGAGCCGCCAGTCGCGAACACCGACGACCGGCCGGTCAGCCGGCCGGCGGGAGGTGCTCGCCCGAAGGGTGCGATACCACGATCCGTGACGAAATCCCGCCGCGGGGCGTGAAGTGGGCCACGAGCGTCATCCGTCGCGGCTTCAGCACCGCCACCAGATCGTCGAGGATCCGGTTGGTGACGTTTTCGTAGAAGATCCCTTCGTTGCGAAACGCCTGCAGGTACAATTTCAGGCTCTTGAGCTCGACGATCAGCGTCTCCGGCACGTAGCGAAACGTGAGCGTGCCGAAATCGGGCTGCCCCGTCTTCGGGCAGACCGACGTGAACTCCGGACAGACGATCTCGATGTGATAGTCACGACCGGGAAACTGGTTGGGGAAGACCTCGAGGTGGTCGCGCGACGGCGGGGCTGATGCGGCGTGTGTAGTCATGATGATGGAGAGTGTGCCATGAAACCCGGTGCTCCGAAAGCTCGGCCGAAAGAAGCAGCGGTGCCGGCCGCCAAAACGGCCGTCGTCCTCCTGTCGGGCGGGCTCGACTCCGCCACCGCCGCCGCCTGGGCCGTCAGCCAGGGCTACCGGCTGTCGGCCCTGTCGATCGACTACGGTCAGCGGCACCGCTGCGAACTGGATGCCGCGCGGGCCATTGCCCAGACGCTGGAAATCACCGATCACGTCGTCCTCCCGATCGATCTGGCCGCGTTTGGCGGCAGCGCCCTGGTCGATCCGGCCACGCCCGTGCCGAAGGACCGCTCCGATGCCGACATCGGCCACGGCATTCCCGTCACCTACGTGCCGGCGCGGAACACGGTGTTTCTCAGCCTGGCCCTCGCGATGGCCGAAAGCCGCGGAGCCGAGGCGATCGTGCTCGGCGTCAACGCCATCGACTACAGCGGCTACCCCGACTGCCGTCCGGAGTTTCTCGCGGCCT
>JBILWX010000104.1:0-12253 GCA_044369655.1 Pirellulales bacterium | reverse complement strand
GCGGCCGCGAACTCACCTTCACCGCCACGCGGATGGAGGGGTTCACGGGTGCGATCCGGATCGACGTCGAGAATCTGCCGGCGGGCTATACCTTCCACGGCCCGCTGGAAATCGAGGCCGGGCAGTTGCAGACGATCGGCGTGCTCTCGGCGTCGGCCGATGCCGTGTCGCCGGACGAGGAGTCGGACCGGGCCGTGATGGTGAAGGCGACGGCCACCGTGGCCGGCCGGGAGGTGATCCAGGAGATCGGCTCGCTCGGCGACATCCAGGCCGCCGAGAAACCGAAGGTGACGATCGCGATCGCGCCCGGCCCCGATGCGTCGGCCGTCATGCAACCGACGGGCGGGCCGCTCGAGTTTTCGATCCGGCCGGGGCAGACGATCTCGGCGCGGGTCAAGGCCCAGCGGCACGACTTCGACGGGCGGATCGACCTGGGCACAGCCGATTGCGGCCGTAACCTCCCCTACGCGGTGTTCGTGGACAACATCGGCCTCAATGGCCTGTTAATCGTGGAGGGGCAGGACGAGCGGGAGTTCTTCATCACGGCCGCGCCGATCGCGAAGCCGTGCCGCCGGCTGTTTCATCTCCGTGCCACGGCCGATGGCAACCAGGCCTCCGTGCCGGCGGTGATCAACGTCCTGCCGGCGGAGTGATCGCGCCCTGAATGCGTGGGCGATGCATACCAGCACGCCCCTCGCTCGCACTTCGGGCTCGGATGTGCGTTTGATTCCCATGCGCTCCAGAAGCGCCGGCAAACGACAGGCTGCACGCGGATTCCCATGCAAGCCCGAAGCGCGAGCGAGGGAATACGTGTTGCGTCCCGATCAAAACCGCAGCAATTCTCACATCCACGAATGACGCATTCAACCGCCGTGCCGAACACTCCTCCTCCTGTCCCCCTGTCCCCGATGTTCCGCTACCGGCTCCTGGCGAACTCGACCGTGGCCCGTTCGGCATGGGCCCAATCGATGCCCTTACCGAGCGTGACGCTTACTCCCTCCCCGCCGACGCACCGCACGACGCCGGGCTTGTGCGGAAAGGAGTGGTCCTCGATCAGGATCCGCTCCGCCGGGGTCTCGATCCGGTAGCGGTAGGTCTGCGTCAAGGCGGGCCTCAGGGCATATCCCACGAACACCAACTTCGCGTTCTCCGGATTCGTCACCCGCAGCGTCCGTGCCAACTGCTCTCCGCGACGGACGAAGAACTCCGCCTCCGGATGCTGCGCGAGTTCGACGATCGCCTCGTCCGCCCCCAGCGTGAGCCGATACTCGATCGTCCACCCTCCGGGGTCGGCACTGGCCGCGATCGTCCGCTGCGAATGTCCGAAGCCGCCATCGTGCGACAAAGCCGTCCGCGTGGTGGCGATCGCCACCACCAGCGCGACGACGCTCGCGCCGGTCACCGCCAGCCGACGGCACGATGCCGTGCAGCAGCCGACGCGCTCCGCCCGAGTCTGCCTGTCAGTCGGCGTCGGCATGCCCAGCCTCCCGCACGAAGCGCACCAGGTTGTGGTCGTCGATCCCGCTGTCGGCAAACGCCTGAAACGCCGTGTCAGGGCCGCAGTGCTCGACGAGCCGGCGCCGCTGCTCCGGCGAGCCATGCGCGACGATCAGCCGCGCGGCAGTGGCCACGAGCTTCGGCTCGGTGGCTTCCAGATCGTCGAGGGCCCACTGCGGGCATTCCCCCAGGCTCAGGCAGGCCAGCAACGCATCCATCTTCTCAGTGGGTCCACCCCGACGGTGCAGCGATTCGAGCTCGTCGCGGGCGGCGGCATCGCCCAGTCGAACCAGCCCCACCAGCGCGACCAACCGCAGGCGATACCGCCAATAGACCGATTCGCTGAAGGACTGCTCCGCCAGGATCACCGGCGGATTCTCCGCGAGCACCTGCTCGAAGAAGGGCCGCGCGTTTTGGTCCCGCCACGCTCCCAACGCGAAGATCGCCTCCTGCCGGTGCCCCTCCGACGCATCCTGCTGTGCCACCCGGATCAGGAGCGGTCCGATCACGTCGCGATCGTCTTCCGACAGGCCCTCCACCGGTCCCAAGCACTGGATCGCCGCC
This sequence comes from Pirellulales bacterium, assembly GCA_044369655.1. Classification (GTDB taxonomy): domain Bacteria; phylum Planctomycetota; class Planctomycetia; order Pirellulales; family UBA1268; genus CAMCQY01. The sequence continues at coordinate 10,192 of JBILWX010000104.1, read as the reverse complement.
AGCCGCAGATCGCCGTTGCGAATGCCGAGAAGCGGCAGCACCTGCCGCCGGAAGCGGCCGGGGCTGTGGGCGAGAGAGCCGATCGCCGTCTGGCGGACGACCACGGCCTGCGACTCGTCGAGCGCCAGCTTCACGGCCGCCGCCTCGAACCCGGCGAGCCGGCGGAGCGTCGCCAGCCGCAGCGCCTCCTCGTGGCCGCGGTCGGCGCGGTCCAAAAGCAGCGTCACCGCCTCCACGGCGACCGACTCGGGCCCCTGCCGGAGCACCGCCAGCGCAGGATCGACGAACTCGAACGGCTCCGCCTTCAGGGCCTCGAGGGCGATCGTCTCGTTGCCACGCGGGTGGACCGCCATCGCCAGCAGCGCCAGATACTGCGCCCGGCTCGGCGGCCCCGGCAGTCTGGGCCACAGGGCCCGCAGCGCCGCGGCGTGATCGCCTTGCTCGTCCGCGGCGAGCACCTCGATCGCTGCCTCCACCACCGCCGGGTCCGCGAGATGCTGCTGCAATGTCGCCACCACCAGCCCGCCGAGGGCGGGTTTTTTCTCGAGGACGCGGAGCGTGCCGACGATCGCGGCTTCCGAGCCGGCAGCCAGCCCCTGCCGCACGCGGTCTTCAAACGCACGACGGGTCTCCGGCCAGCCGCCGAGAAATTCGAGCCACGCCTCGTAGACCGCCCCGCTGGGTTCGGCCGGCGGATGCCCGGCGATTCGCGTAAGCGTCTCCTCGAGCCCCGGCAGTGTGCGTGTTTCCGGCCCCCGGGCAAGCCGGCGATTCCATGCCTGCAGAAGCTGCAGCGATTCCGCGTCGTCGGCGAGTCGCTCAAGCGACGCACACGGCGTGAGCCGCACGATCAGATCCGCCGTTCGTCGCTCGTCCACATGAGCGACGAGCCTGGTGAAGACCCGACGCGAGAGTTCGTCGTCGGCCGCCGCGGTGGTGAGCCGGACCAGATCGGCCGCATACCGCTCGCGAACCGCCGCGGGCAGGAGGACCGTGCGGGTGGTCCGCTCGAGAAGCACCTGAAACGCCCGGTGGGTCGCGGGAGCGACAGGCTCGTCGAGCACCGCATACCGCTCGATCACGAACCGCACGGACGGCCCCGACAGAGAGGCCAACCGGTCGACCATCGCGGCCTGGCTGCCAGCCCCGCGGACCACGTCGTCGAGATACCGTTCGAGCGCAACCCGCTCCATCTCGTCGAGCGATTCAGCAGCCGCCGGCGCGGCGGCTGCGAGCATCGCCACGACCAGGAGGATGGCTGCCGCTCCGGGCTTTCCGTCAGTCGTTCTTGGCGCCCGGATGCATCCGTGAGGGGCTGTCCATGTCCCCGGGAGCCGGCGTTGCTGACCAGCGCAGGCAGGATGCCGGAGCGCAGTCAGCATCGAGTGAGCGAAGGACAGGATGTCCGGAGCGAACATCCGGCGACGGGGCATGGGCAGCCCCGAACCGTCGCTGGCCCTTGCGGCCTTCATGGAACGTCGTCGTCCTGATCGGCCACGAGCAGATACCGCGGCCAGACCGGCGCGCCCTTGTGAAACCAGCCGCCCGGAAACAGCGGGCCGTCGTGGTGGTAGCGATTCTCGAGATCGCCGTTCTGACAGACGCTCAACACCCTGATCTCCGCGCCCTCCATCTTCCAGGGGCCGTGATAGGAGATCTTCGGGCCGTCGGGCTTCGTCGGTTCGACCATGATCAGGGTCTCCCGGGCGAGCGGTGCGCCCAGCCCCGCCCACGGCAGCCGCAGTTCCGCGATGTAGCCGGTGTCGGTGTCCGAGTCGTCGTTGACCGTCGAAGCCGCCCCGTCCGCCTTCGGCTTCACGGTCACCGCGGCGGCGAAGCTGGCCTTCGCCCCGGGGTCGTCCTCGAGATGCTCGCCATGCCCGAAGTGGATGCCATAGCGGGCCAGAGCGGTCTTCGTGACCGGCTGCTTGTCGTCGATCACGGCGCACCACACGTCGCTGAACTGGTTGCGGGCGTTGTGATGAAATTCCCAGAAATGGTGGTCGTCGCCGCAGGTGATGAAAAATTCGGCGACGTCTATCTTCACCTGAGGGTCGTGGATCTTCGCCCCCTCGCGGCGGTTGGCGGCGGGCCCCTGCTCTTCGCCCGTCCCGGCCGCGATCAGGTTGTCGTCGAAGGTCTCGTACCCGATGAACAGATACTGATCGTCCCAGGTCAGGCGGCACTTCATCGGGATGCGGTCCGCCTTCTGCCCCTGCTTTCCCATCACGAAGTCAACCGCCGTCACCGGGGCCCGCTGCCAGCAGGCGTCATCGAGCCGGCCGTCCACGACCGGCGGCACCGCCGCCTTGGGCACCCGCACGGCCGTCGCTGGCTCCGCGGCCGACACGGCACCGTTCACTGCCTGGAAAGCCGCGAGCCCGAGCACCAGGCCGCCCCACACCCTTCTTCGCCGCTCCTGCATACGACTCTCCGCCTGAAATGCCGTTTCGAAGGTAACGAATCGCTTCCGACTGTCATTCTTACTATAGCCCCGCGTGCACACAGGCCGCGAGCCGCCTCCGCAAAAACGAAAGACTTGGGCAAAATCGAAAGCGGCGGGCGGTTACGCTGTCAGCATGGCGGTGCCGTCCTTCCGCCTCCACTTCACCGCAAGGAAGTCTCATGCCTGAGCACCACGACGATCTGGCCGCCATCGACCGCTGCCGCGCGGCCTACGACAGGATCCATGCCGAGATGGCGAAGGTGGTCGTCGGCCAACGCGAGGTGATCGACGACGTGCTGATGTCGCTGTTTTGCGACTCGCACATCCTGCTGGTGGGCGTTCCCGGGCTCGCCAAGACGCTCCTGATCGCCACGCTCGCCAAGGTGCTCAAACTCGACTTCAAGCGGGTGCAGTTCACGCCCGATCTCCTGCCGGGCGACATCACCGGCTCGGAGGTGATCGAGGAAGACCGGGCCACCGGCCGCCGCGAATTCCGGTTCGTGAACGGCCCGGTGTTCACGAACCTGCTGCTGGCCGACGAGATCAACCGCACGCCGCCGAAGACGCAGGCCGCGCTGTTGCAGGCGATGCAGGAGCGCGAGGTGAGCGCGGGCCGCCAGACGCTCAAGCTGCCCCGGCCGTTTCTGGTCATGGCCACGCAGAACCCGCTCGAACAGGAGGGCACCTACCCCCTTCCCGAGGCGCAGCTCGACCGGTTCATGTTCAACACGTTCGTCGACTACCCCAGTGACGACGAACTGGCCGAGATCGTCATCCGCACGACCGGCGGCACGTCCGCGTCGGTCGCCGCCGTGCTGGACGCCGACGAGATCCTCCAGATCCAGCAGATCGTCCGCCGCGTGCCGATCGCCCGCCCGGTGGTCGACTACATCGTCCGCCTGTCGAGCGTGACCCGTCCGGGCCACGCGTCGGCGCCGGCGATCGTGAAGGACTACGTCAGCTGGGGATGCGGCCCCCGCGCCGCGCAATACCTGGCGCTCGGGGCCAAGGCCCACGCCGTGCTGCATGGCCATACCCACGCGTCGATCGAGGGCGTGAAGGCCGTCGCCCACAGCGTGCTGCGGCATCGCATCGCCCTCAACTTCAACGGCCAGGCCGAGGGCTTCGACACGCAGAAGGTGATCGCCTCGCTCCTCGACATCGTCCCCGCCGAGGCCGCCTGACAAGGCACACCTTCTGCGGTGGCGGCTTCCATCCGAACCGTCTTCCGAGTTCCCGCGACCCCGCATGGCATCCACGGTCGACAACTCGCTCGCGCTCGATCCGGCCCTTCTCCAGCGGCTCAAGGGGATCGAGCTGCGATCGCGGTTCCTGGTTCGCGGCCTCTACAACAACCGGCATCGCACGAGCGACCACGGGCTCTCGACCGAGTTCATCGAGCACCGCGAGTACCGCCGGGGGGATGAACTGCGGTCGATCGACTGGCGGGTGCTGGCCCGCACCGAGCGGCTCTACGTGAAGGTGCACGAGATGGAGTCGAACATGCGGGTCCATCTCGCGGTCGACACCTCGGCCTCGATGCGGGTGCCCCCCGCCGACGGCCTTCCCGGCAAGCTCGACCTGGCATGTGCCATCGCCGGTGCGGTCACGGTGATGGTGCAGGGCCAGCAGGATGCGGTCGGCCTGGTCTGCCTGGGCGATCGCATCGACGAGCACATTCCGGCCCGGCAGGGGCCGCAGCATCGTCGCCTTCTCTTCGAGCACCTCGCCAATCCGCCCGGCGGCGGAGGCGGCCAGCTGGGCGACCTGCTGCTCGAGGCCGCTCCGCGGTTCGGCACCCGCGGCATGATCCTGCTCATCTCCGACGCGCTCGATCCCGTCGAGCCGCTCGGCCGCGCCCTCCGCCGGCTGCGGGCGCAGCAGCAGGACGTCACGCTGATCCAGATTCTCGATCGGCAGGAACTCGACTTCCCCTTTGATCGCCTCACCGAGTTCCGGCACCCTGAAACGGGCGCCCGCGTCGTCGGTGATCCGGCCGTGCTGCGGACGAAATACCTCGCGCGGCTGAACGCCCACCTGCAACAGGTCGAAGAGGTGTGCCAGCGGGCGCAGGCCGACTATCTGCGGCTGAGCAACGCCGACGACCTCCGCAGCCTGCTCTCGCTGCACTTCATCCGCCGCCAGCTGACGGGAGGCCGCTAGTGCTCCATCCCGCCATGCTGCTCGGGCTGCTCGGGCTTTCGCTGCCGGTGATCATTCACCTCATCCAGCGGCAGCGGCTCCGGCCGCAGCCGCTCTCGACGCTCGAATTTCTCGACCGCGAGGACCTGGCCAACGCCTTCGCCCCCGTGCCCCGCGACCTGCTGCAGCTCCTGTTGCGGCTGCTCCTGCTCGGGTTGTTCGTGATGCTGATGGCACGCCTGTATTGGAGCGGCAGCGAGCCCGGGCCACGGACGCTGGCCATTGTTCTCGATCAATCGATGAGCATGCGGCGGCACGTGAGCGAGACGGAGTCGCTCTTCGACAGGAGCAAGCGGCAGGCGATCGAACTCGTCGCCTCGCTGCGGGAGGGAGACCGGGCGTCGCTGACGCTCGTCGGCGACGACGTGACCCGTGCCACCGGCTTCCTCTCCGACCGCGACCGGCTACGGGCGGAGGTGGAGGCATGCACGGTGAGCGACAGCGGCTCGAGCGGGCTCGCCCCGGCGATCCGCGCCGCGATCGACCAGGTCCGCGTCAGGCGGTCGGTGAATGCCTGTGTCGTGGTCTTCTCCGATCGCCAGCGCGACGCGTTCGCCGCGGACCTGAAGGAGCAGACTCCGCCACCCGCGCTCGGTCGCGTGCGGCTGCTCTGGATCGACGCGCCCGCGTCGGACCAGCCCAACCTGAGCATCGAGCGGGCGGCATTCTCGCCCACGCAGGCCTTCGTGGGGGGCAGCAGCCGCCTCACCACCGTGGTCCGCAACGGCACCGACACGCCGCAGCCGGCCGCCCTCGTGATCAGGAACGGGCAGGAAGGAGACGCTGCCGGCGAGGAGCGGACGATCGAACTCGCCCCCGGCGAGGCGGCGCACGTCGATCTCGTGCAGCGATTCGACTCGCCGCTCGACAGCGTGGCCCGGGTGGAGCTCCCCGACGACGTGCTCCCCGGCGACAACGTGTTCTATGCGCCGATGCGGATGCGCGACCGCCGGCAGGTGCTGCTCGTGGCGGAGGCCGACGACGAGGATGAGCCGCCATCCGCCGCGGTGCGGTACGAGGGGCTCGACCTGCTGGGCTACGCCATCAATCCCGGCGAGGCGGTCGGCCAGGGCGGAGGCACGCAGGTGAACCTGAAACGAGTGGCGCCGCAGGCCCTGTCGCGGGTGTCGCTGCCGCTCTATTCGTTGATCGTTCTCTACGGTGTGGTCGACCTGCCGGAGCAGTCGTACAAGGATCTGCGTTCCTTCGCCGCAGCCGGCGGCGTGATCTGGATCATTGCCAAGGCCGAAGGCTCTCCCGTGCGGTTCAACGAGCGGTTCGCCTCGCTCCTGAGCGGCCTGACCATCGGGCAAATGTCGGAGGCCGACCCGCCGCGGTCGCTGAGCGTGCTCGAGAGCGACGTCGGCCATCCCCTGCTGCTGCCGCTCCTCCGCGACGAGTGGGGGCCGGCGGGCGAGATCTTCCTCTGTCGCTACGTCCGCTTCGAGACGCCGGGCGGCAGCCGCCCCCTGCTCAAGACATCGAACGGCGACGTGCTCATGGCGCTCGTGCCGCTGGAGCGGGGCCACGTGCTTGTCCAGGCATTCGACTGCGACCTGCAGAGTTCGTCGCTGCCCCGCACCGCGGCATTCGTGCCGGTCGTCCAGCGGGTGGTGCACGGCCTGACCGACCAGGAGCGGTCGGCCAGGCCCGACATGCTGCGGGTCTCCCAGACGGCGCGGGTGCGGCTGCCGGAATTCCGCAGCCTGCAGGGGGACGTGCTGCTCACCGGCCCGGAGCAACGCTCGCTCGCGATGGTGGGGCCGGACCGAGACGAGGTGCGGCTCACCGACCTGCGGCTGGCGGGTGGCTACACGCTCACGCACGCGGCCCGCCCCAACGGCCGGCAGCGCCGGGTGGCGGTCAACCCGACGGAGGGCGAGTCGCAGCTCACGCCGCTCTCCGGGGAAGAGCTCGCGCAGCTCTACGGCGAGCGGCACGCGAACCTCGTGCCGTTCGACCAACTCGCCGGCCAGTTCCGCAACGGCCACGAATGGACCTGGCCGCTGGTCTGGCTCGTGCTCGGGGCGCTCGTGCTCGAGTCGCTCGCCGGCGCCTGGCAGTCGCGCCGCGGCAGACGCCGCCCGGCGGGAGGCGCCGCATGAATACGCTCCTCTGGCTCTGTGGACTGGAAGGCGGCACCACCGTCGCCCGGATCGTGGAATCGTCATGGTGGGCTGCCGCACCGCTGGCCCGCCCCTGGCTCGCCGCGCTCGTGGGGCTGGGCCTGGCATTGGCGGCGATCAACCTGCTGCCGCAGCTGGCCCTGCGGATGAGCGTGCGGCTCTGGACGTTTCTGCTCCGGCTGGCGATGCTCGGCCTCCTGCTCGTCGTGCTCCAGCGGATCGAATGGCATACGACGCTCGCCGTGCGGGAACCGGCCCGCTGGACGGTGCTGCTCGACGACTCGGCCTCGATGGCCACCCGCGACGTCGACACCCGGAGCCGCTACGAGGCCGCGAAGACCGATCTCGCCAAGCTCGTCGACCGCGTCGGCGACGACGTCGCGATCACGGTGCGGCCGCTCAGCGGTGCCACACCGGACGGCAAGGTTCCCGACGCACCGGGCAGCGGCCCCACGCCGCTGGGCGACGCGATCGCCGAGCAGGCGCTCCAGCAGCGGCGGTGCGACAGGCTCATCCTGCTCACCGACGGCCGCGACAGCACCGACCGCGACCTCACCTCGCTCGGCGAGGAATTGCACCTTCGCGACACGCGGGTGACCGTCGCGCTCTACGGCTCGCCCGTCGCGCCGGCCGATCGCGGCATCTCGGTCCAGCCCGAGCGGACCGTGCTCCGGCTGGGCGAGGAGCTCGTCGTCCGCGGCGCCGTCACCGGCCCGTCGGCCACCGGCACCGTGACGCTCGAGGAAAATGGCACCGCGGTCGGCACGATCGATGCCGCCGCCGACTCCGGCCGATTCGAGTTCCGCCACCGCCCCGCGCGGAAGGGCAACCATCTCTACGTGGTGTCGTTGGCCGGAAACGACGCCGCCGCGGCCAACAACACCACGCAGTTCACCGTGCAGGTCGTCGACGACAAGATCAACGTCCTGCTCGTCGAGGGCTTCCCGCGGTTCGAGTTCAAGCTGTTCAAGTCGGTGCTCGAGGTCGATCCGCTGGTGAACCTCGTCAGCGTCTGCCAGGTGCCGGGTGGCGGCGTCCACGTGCAGGGGGAGCCGCTGCACCGCAATCCCGAGCAGGGGCTCGTCTCCTCGCGGGCCGACCTCTTCAAGTACGACGTGGTCGTGCTGCGGGACGTGCCGCGGAATCTGTTCCGGGCGGGGGGCGACACGACCGAAAGCCGGCTGCGGGCGATCGTCGAGTTCGTCACGAAGCGGGGCGGCGGCCTCATGGTCTGCGGCGGGCAGGACGTCTACCGGGCCGGCGGCTATGAGACCAGCGCGCTGGCCGAGGTGCTCCCCTTCGATCTCGGCTCCCACGACTCCAGCGAGCCGCAGTTCGAAGGCCGGTTCTTCGCCGAGGTGGTGCCGACGGCCGTCGGTCATCCGCTGCTGCGGCTCCTGCCCGACGCAGCCGACAATAGCCAGCGTTGGAACGCGCTGCCCAAGCTCGACGGCTCCAACAACGTCGGCCGCTTCAAGCCCTTGGCCGCGCCCCTGCTCACCCGCACCGTGACGGTTCCGGGCAAAAACGACACGACGGAGGATCGCACGGTGCCGCTGCTCGGCGTGATGACCGTGGGCGAGGGCAAGGTGGTCGGCACGGCGGCCGACACGCTCTGGCGGTGGCAACTGCAGCCCGACTTCGACGATCCGCCGCTGACGATGCTCCTGGCCAACATCGTCCGCTACCTCGCGCCGCCGCCGGAGCGGAAGGCCGAGCGGCCCCTCGTCTCCTTGAACGACGCGACGCCGCAGGTGGGGCAGGAGGTGCTGCTCTCGACCGACCTTCGCGACGCGAATTTCGAGCCCGTCCGCAATGCCGACCTGATCGTGACCGTGACCCGTCCCGACGGCACCTCGTGGCGCATCTTTCCCCGCGACCTGCCCGAGGAGCCCGGGCATTATGAATACCGGGTTCCCGTCGAGCAGGGCGGCACCTACAAGGTGGTCGCAAAGCACGCCAAGTACGAGGCCACCCGCGAGTTCCTCGCCGGCGCCTCGGCCGGCGAATTCACCACCCTCTCGACCGACGTCGACGGCATGCGGCGGTTCGCCCGCGCGGCCCAGGGCGAGGTGCTCTCCTCGTCGCTGGCAGACTGGCTGCGTTCGGCCGACCTGACGCCGGCCGAACGCACGGTCCACCGCGAACTCGAGGTCTGGAACAGCCCCGCCGTGCTGCTGTTGTTCACGGCGCTCGTCAGCCTCGACTGCTTTCTCCGCAAACGACAGGGGCTGGCGTGATGGACGTGCGACGCTGGTTCGAACGGAGGTTGCGGCGGTTCTCCCGCGTGCGGCGGCACCTGCTCAACGCGGCCCTCGCCTATTCGCTGGGCACGGCGGCGGCGGTCGTCGGCTGCGTGGCCCTGATCCTGCTGGCCGGCTGGCTGCCGTGGGCGCCGCTGAATCTCGCCATCTTCGCCGCAGCCTGTCTGCTGGGACTCGCGCTGGCCGTCGCCTATCTGCGGTACCGCCGCCGCTTCCGCTCACCGCTCGCCGAGGCCTTCGAGGTCGAGGCGCTCTGCGGCGGACTCAACAGCCGGGTGGTCAGCGCGTGGGATTTCCTGGAACAAGACTCGACCGAGCCTCTGGCGGCCGCGGTCGTCGCCCGCGCGCGGGCCGATCTGGAGCCTGCCGTCGAGAGCCGCCTCGATCGCCATCCCCGCGACCTGGCCCGCCGGCGGTTCCTGCTCGCCGCCGTCGCGCTCGTGGGCCTCGCCTGCACCCCCTGGTTCGGCACCCACCGGTTGGTCGCCACGCTCACCCGTTCGTGGCACGAGACCTGGGACCTGCTCTTCCCGGTGCAATACGCCTTCGAGCCCGGCCCCGGGCGGCACGTCCGCCGACTGGGCGAGAGCATCGACCTCTCGCTCACCTTCCCACGGCGTCCCTACGAGCAGGTGACGCTCATCCTCGAGAAGACCGGCGACGCCGCGAGTGACGACAACGACGACGACGAGGAGGTATCCCGCGTGCCGATCGACGTCGATGCCACGGGCGTGGCCCGCTACCGGGTCACGAGCGCGGTGGCGGCCGAGTTGCGGGCCCGCTTCGCCTTCGGCTCGCGAACCACCGACGCCCGCGAGCTGATCTTCACCACGTCGCCCGCCCTCGTGAACATGCAGACCGAGATCATCGCGCCTGCCTACACGGGCCAGTTGCCGCGGTCGCTCGAGGGAGTGCAGCAGCGGCTCCTGGGCCTGCCCGGCACACGGCTCTCCCTCGGCTTCACGTTCAGCAAGGATCTGGAAGCGGCGGAGATCACCTGGGACGACGGGCAGACGCTGCCGCTCGAGGTGACCGGCCGCTTCGTGACCGCCGGGCTTGTGCACACGCAGGCCCGCCGGGCACAGTTGCAGGTGAAGGACATCCACGGCCTGGCGCTCGACGAGCCGCTCCTCATCGACTTCGACCTCCAGGTC
>JBILWX010000241.1:0-3595 GCA_044369655.1 Pirellulales bacterium | reverse complement strand
CGCGGTTCCGATTTCCTTCAGGTTGTTTTGGCATTGCATGTTTCTCGCGGCGGCTCGCACCGCCTGCACCGCCGGCAGCAAGAGCCCCAGCAGAATGCCGATGATCACGATCACCACCAACAGCTCGACGAGCGTGAAACCCCCGCTCTTTTGCCGCATGGCACCGATCTGCGCGGCAACGCCGGCCAACTGTCCATCAAGGCACGCTTGGGTTGACCGCGCCGCTCGCAGGAAAATAGGACTGCTCATCGCTCCTGTCTCCGCATGTGGTTGAAACCCCCCCATTGGTTTTAATATACCAACGGATGCCGGCGAGAACACCTGTCGTATCCGCCAGGTGGCCCAGCTTCCGCCCGGCGGCACGCGATCGATGGCACAGGCCGGAAGGATGGGAACGAAAAGAGTTACGCCTCGTTTTCACTTGGGCTTCACCGTGTCCAAATCGGCCTCGGTCCGGCCGAGCACGATCTGGTCGACCGCGCCCGCCCCGTTATTGAAAGCCAGCCAGAACTGGATCACGTTCAGCGGTTTCTTCGCCAACGCCCAGAGATCCACCCGGACGAGCTGCCAGTCGTCCGTGGGCTTGAGCGGGATGACGGTAAACGGGCTCCCATCCGGGTGCCCCAACCACATCTTGAGCTCTTTGAGATCGGGGTCCAGCCGCTTCACCGCCATCTGCAGCCAGCGATACTGGCCAGGTTCCGGCTGTTCCGCGATCGGATAGAGCCACGTGTCGATCTCCTGCATGGGGCGGCACGTTATTCCCATGTTCTGGTTCTTCGCCGGGTCGAAGACGAAATAGGCAGCACCGCTGAAGGCATCTGCCGCCGTCACCGGCCGGTAGCCCGTGTTGAAACCGTTCTTGTACGCCGTATTCAGCTCAACGAGGTTCTCGTCGAACAACACGGCGATCGGCTGCTTGGCCCGCACCGCCGGTGGCCACGACGGCCCGAGATCCTCGCCGTGAAACACGATCTCCGCCAGACGCAGGCTGCCGGCCGGCCAGCCCGTTCCCGCTGGCCGCGTCAGCCGAAACTTCATGGCCTCGATGGGCTGTTTCAGCGTGTGGGTGTGAATGGGTGCGTCGGACGTCAGATACTGGGCGAACTTCCAGGTGTCGCCGGCGGCATCCCAGTATTCCAGACGCGCGTCCCGCAGCCACGACTCGGGATGGGCCGCGTCCTCGACGAACGTGATCGCCGTCACCCGCGCCACCCGCCGCACCAAGGCGATCTCCAGGCTGAACGAACCGTGCCAGCCGGAGTCGAGCATTCCGATATCCTCCCAACTCACCCACGGCTTCGTCGGGGCGTTCGCCTGGCCGTCGAACAACTCAGCGGCCGGGTTCTGGAGCGCGACCGGCTTGTCGCCCATCCGTGCCTGAACGGAAACGGCCTTGGGTGACACGATATTGGGCGTCACCGGCAGCGGCGTCGACTCTGCGTTGAAGCACGTCGTCAGGCGGGACGTGGCGACCGCCTCCTTTGGAACGTCGGCCAGCCGCGGTTCCGGTGTGACCACCCTCCGCCACCGCTCCTTACCTTCTGGCGACAGCCGGCAGACCGTCCCGAGCCACGTCGCCAGCACGAGATCGCCATCAGGCAGCCAGGCGGGGCATGCCACTGCTGCCATGTCCCGTGCCGTCGCGGTGCCCCGCGCGACATCCACCACGTACACCGTCCCCAGCTCACTGCTGACGGCGAGCCGTTTCCCATCGGGCGACAGCCGCGGAAAACGCAACGTGCCATCGCCGCGAAACACCCACTGCAACGTGCCGTCCGCCGCGTACCATTTCAGATGGTCGTTGGTGGTCACGCCCGCATGCCCGCCATCGGGAGAGAGCACCGCGGCGTCCGCGGAGGTCGGCAACGCCCCGATCACCTTTCCCGCCCTCACGACGAAGACCCGTCCGCTCTGAGCCGTCGTCCGCGCCGCGATGGTCCGGCCGTCGGCGCTCACTGCTAGGCCCTGGATCTCGCCGTTCGCGGCCAGCGTCATGTCCCAGCGGGCTTTTCCCGTGCTGGCCTCGAACGCGGACAACTTCATTCCCTGGCCGACAATCAAGGTCGAGGCGTCGGCGGCTGCCAGGGTCATCGTTCCACGGTTTCTCTGCGACCAATCCTGCGACCAGAGCAGGTTTCCGTCGGCCGACCACACCGCCAGCCCCAGATTCCCGGCGGCCGCGATCCATGATCCATCGGGGGCGGACGTGACGTTGTTGATCCGGTCTGTCAGGTGCGCACCAAACGCCCAGTTCGTCAGCCGGGCCGGGAGGCCTGGCACCGCGAACCGGCGCATCACCTTTCCGGCCGCGTCCAACCGGTAGACGTGATAGCCCTCACCGCTCTCGAGGTCGTAGCCCTGCACGCCGAAGCCGTCACCCACGGCCGCCGGTGCATAGGCGAAATGCCCGCCGACGTTGCCCGTCCAGCGGGTTTTGCCGGTGGCGAGGTCGATGGCGTGGAGGTTGTTGTCCCAGTCGAAGGCGTTGAGCAAGGCTGTCGTGCCGTCGCGTGAGATGGCAAGGTCGCGCAGCCGCGGGCCGAAGAGCGTGGCCATGGTCGGCGGCGCGGAGTTCGGCGACGGCGTCCCGGCACGCTTTCCGCTCACGAGTTCGGTGGCGGAAACGCTGACCGGCAGGGCGGCGTTGATCGGCACGGTGAGCGTGCCGGTGCCGGTCGTGGTGTGCCGCTCGTCGAGCAGCCCACCCGTGCCATCCCGCAGGACGATGTGCAAGGGCAGCTTGGCCTTGATCCCGGGCACCACGGCGGTCCACTCGAAGGTCTGCCCGGGCTTCACCTCCTTCGGCACGCGGAGTTCGAGCGAACCGATCGGCCGCGGCAGCACGGCGTAGAGCCTGGCGTGGCTGTGCCGCAGGTCGGCAGCGATGCCGACCCTCGACTTCCCGCCGCTGGCGTCTGATCGCCTGACTTCCGAGCGGGCGAACACATCATAGACGGCCTCGCCGTCCTTCACCGGCAACACGACGTTGGCGATCACCGGCTGGCGGGTGGCGACGGCGTTGTTGACCCGCCAGAGCAGGCCGGGATCGAGCTTTGACGAAGTGTTGTTCACGACCCAGACGAAGCGGCCGTCACCGCTTTGCCGCTGGCTCACGAGCACCTCCGGCTGATCCACCTCCGCGACGGGGGCCGCAGCCGCGGCGAGCTTCGCCGCGACGGCCGGCGCGGTGGCCAAGAGCGATTCAGGAAAATCCCACCAGGCGACGTCGTTGTTGAAGCCGTGGAGTTTTTCGATCTTGTCAAACGCCACGCCGAGCGGAGTGAAATCTTTCACCAACGCCTCCCGACAGGTGGCATCGAAGAATATCTCGATCCCCCGCGCCTTCGCCTGCGCCAGCAATTCAGCAAGCGGCGGCTCCATCTCGAACTGCTGGCCGACGACGAGCACCGCCTTGAACCGGCCCAGGCCGGGCTTGTCTTCGGGATAGAGAAACGTCGCCGGCTGCCGGGCATAGAGGCACGCCATGAATGCCTCCCACAGCCGCGTGAAATACCGGCCGCCGATCCCGCCCCAGGCATCCACCTTGATCTGCCGGTGCGACACGACGATGCCGACGCGATCGTCGTTCTCG
>JBILWX010000240.1:0-3599 GCA_044369655.1 Pirellulales bacterium | reverse complement strand
GCATGGTGGAGGTGGAGGCTGAGCAGTTGACCGCGCGGACCGATCGCATGGAGGTCTGGTTCCGCAACCAGGAGCCGGCGGCGGCATCGGCCGCCGGTCGTGCATCACCGCCGCAGATCGGTGTCGCGGCGGCACCCTCGGCCGGGGCGAATCCCGCGGGGCCCAAGACCCAAACGCAGAAGAGCCCGACCGCCGGCAGGCTGGTGGCGACTGCGGCGCTCGTTCGCGGCCTGGTGAGCATGGCGGGCAACAGGAGCGAACTCGAGGAAATGTCGCTCGAGGGCCAGGTGCACGTCGTGGAGGAACCGCGCGCGCAGGCCGGGCCCGGCCTGCGCGATCCGGCCGCCGAGGCCGGCATGGAGATTCGCGGCGACCAGATGCAACTCACGCGGCCCACGCGGTTCGACGCGCGGGCGATCGTGTCAGGCCGGCCGGCGGAGGTGCGTGGTCGGGGGCTCGATCTGCAGGGACCGCTCGTCGACTTCGATCGCGGGAGGAATCGGCTGACGGTGGATGGCGCCGGCAGGCTGAAGGTGCCGGTGGCCGCGGGGGCGGGTGGATTTGAGTCGTTTGGGTTCACCGGTGGCACGGCTCCGGCGGCGGCCGCGCAGCCGAATGCGGTCATGGGCGGACCGGCGGCCGCGCCTCCAGGCTCGCTCGACGTGACCTGGCAGGGCCGCATGGATTTCGACGGGCTCACCGCCCGCTTCGTCGACCGCGTGGTGACGGCCAGCGGCGGCACCAACGTGCGGGCCGGCTCTCTCGACGTGGTCTTCAACCGACCGATTGAATTTTCCGCCGGCCAGCCGCAGCCGGCAGCGCGGCCCGACGTGGCAAGGATCGCCTGCGGCAGCGGCGTACGGATCGAGAGCGAGTCGGCCGCGCAGGACGGAGGCAAGTCGGTCGAGCAGCTCTTCGTGCGTGACCTCGTTATCGACCGGACCACCGGGAATGTCACGGGCACCGGTCCAGGACGGCTGACCAGCACCCGCTTCGGGCAGGCACCGGCCATGGCGTTGCCCGCCGGGCCGCAGACGCCCGGTGCGGCGCCGGCACCCGTGGCAGCGGCGCGGCCCGACGAACTCACCTATCTCGGCGTCGATTTCCAGCGGGGCATGCGGGGCAACATCAACCGTCGCGTGATGGAGTTTCATCAGCGGGTCGAGGCGATCTGGGGGCCGGTCGCGAAGTGGGGCGACACGCTCGACCCGCATGCCGCGGCCGGCCTGCCGCCGCGGGTCGTGACGATTTCCAGCGACGTGCTGGGCGTGGGGCAGGCGCCGCCGGCGCCGGGCCAGACACGCAGCTCGATCGAGCTGGCCGCCGGCGGCAACGTGCTCGTGGAAGGGGAGTCGTTCACGGCGCGGAGTGCCCGGCTCACCTGGAGCGAGGCGAAGGACCTGCTCGTCTTCGAGGGGGACGGTCGCAGCGACGCACAGCTCTACCGGCAGGCGAAGGTGGGCGCGGCCACGTCGAGTGCCTCGGCCGGAAAGATTCTCTATTGGCGGGCGCTCAACCGGGTCGACGTCGATGACGCCCGCTACCTCGACCTCGATCAGCTCAACGCCGGAGCTGCCGGCGTCGGCGGTCTCCGCGCGCCGGGCTTCGGCGGCTCCGCGCCGGCGAAGCCCGTGAGTCGCCCGTTACCCGGTACGTAGAGCGGTCGATTGCCGATCGAATCGGCCACTTCGTCAGACGACGTCAGTTCCAGGACGCCAGGTGACATGGCTCCACACGCCCCGGCCTTGATCGCGATGTGGCAGCGCCTCTGACCGTCCAGCCCAAACGCGGCGGGTCATGCGATCACTGTCCGCGAGAGCGGAGCTTGATCGGACCGGCGGTGCGGATGAACGTGACGGGTGGGCCGTCTTTCTGCGGCAAGGTCGCGACGCCGGGGGCCGTGCTCTCCAGCAGCCAGGCCAGGAACTTGGTTTCGTCGCCATCCGCCGTTGATACTTCCGGCGGCGCGGGGCCCGTCCACTCGACTTTGACGCCGCCGGGGGCGACCGCCCGCACGAGCCCGCCGCACGTGACCGCAAGCCCGCTCTCGATCTTCTCGACCGCTTCGAGCGGCGCGTCGCCGAGCACGCACACGCCCGCCTCCGCCGCCACGAATTCGCCCCGGTACGATTCGCCCACGATCGCCGCGGCCCGCGCGGCACCGAGCGCAGGATCGATGCGGCCCGTGAGCAGGTCCATGCCCCGCACGTTTCGCTCGCCCGCCACATGCCTGCCCGCCGCGAAGGCGGTGAGGCCCGCGGCCTTGCCCATGACGATGCCGGCCGGCTCCGCAAACGCCAGGCCGACCCGATCCGCGGGTTTTTCCGCCGTGGCCAGCCGAGCCAGTTCCTTGCCGATGGCCTCGGTCGTCTTGCCGCCAACGTCCTTGCCATCAAACTGAAAGACCACCGCGCCGCGCATCCCGTCGCCCCGCCACACAAGGGCCTCGGGGCTCTCAGCCGTGCCGGCGATGACCCTCGCCCGTGGGCTCTTGGCGACCGCGATCGTGCCGTCGGCCGACCGCGTGATGTCGTCTTGCCAGGGCCAACGGCTCTTGAAGGTCGCGTCGATCGCCTCGGGCATCGCCAGTGGCATCGCGTCTGCCGTCGAGAGCCAGCCCTGCACGCAGAGCACGCCGGGCTGCGTCGAAAGCCACCGCACGACCGCGTCGATCGCGGCATCGCGGTAGGCCGACGTATCGCTCGCCGCCACGGCGATGAAGCGGTAGCCGTCGAGCGGCTGCGCGGCCAGTTTCTCGATGCTGTCGAGCGCGTCGAACTCGGCGGGCAGCCGGAAGACGCCCCGTGTCGCGGCGATATCGCCCACGAGCAGGGCCGGTTTTTCATTCTGGGGAAACGGCATGCCCGAAAGCAGCCGGGCGATGTCGTCGATGAGCCTCCGTTCGAGCACAAGCGACCGCCGCAGCGACTCCCTTTCCGCTTTGACGCGCACGGTCGCAGCATCCTCGGCCGGCTTCTCCTCGAGTGAAAATCCGTCGAGATCGTCGCCATCGGCCAGATCGAGCTTCGGCTTGACGCCCGCGGCGGCCGACCGCAGGCGATACGTCTCGGCGAGCCCCCGAAACACGGTGTCGAGCCCCTTGTCGAGCGACGTGCTGCCGTTGAAGAGATCCTCGATCGTGATCCAGGTTCCCGCCGCCATCGGGCCGGGCTTCATCGTCGGATCCATGAAGAGCATGATCTGGTAGAAGCCGGTGTGTCCGCCGGCGAGCCACGCGGCGACCGAATCGGCGTAGGCCCGGCTCGAGATCGCGTGCTGCGGCCGCATCGGCAGCCGATAGTCGTGCTTCACGCCGCCGCTCGTCGACTCGGCGTTGACGATGCCGTAGCTCAGCCAGAGCGCCGGCCGGTCGGGCCAGACCGTCTTCAGCCGGCGGATCCGGGCATACCGCTCGCGGTTGTCGGCGTCGTAGGAGTAGGCCGCGGCGATGTCGAACTTCCAGTCGCGGTCGTAGAGGCAGGGGCCGTTTTGGTCGGGCATGAACGTCGCCGTCTGGAAGCCCGGCCGCAGCCGGCCGTAGCGGAGCTTCACGAAGTCGTGGATCCGGTTGAAGCCCTCGATCGCCACCCGCTGCTCCC
>JBILWX010000239.1:0-3618 GCA_044369655.1 Pirellulales bacterium | reverse complement strand
TGTACTTCAGGCATCACCGGGTTCGATCCCTCGCTCTTCGTACTCTCGGGAGCCTACGCCGGTCAGTCGTCGGTCTCGAACTCGGTCGTCTGACATGCCGACTCACAGAATGGGTTGGTCACGACCCCAACGTTTTCTCCCGCGTGGCTTTCAATGTGAATTGCCGCCCGATGACAAACGGCACGCCGTCGAGATGTCGGCCGCGATAGTCGCCGGGATCGGCTGTACAGGGAAGTCGTGCAACCACGGGCCCAGACGAAGAGAGCGTACGATAGCCACAATCCGGAAGCCTGCCTTGGCATACGCTCTCAGGGCTGCGACGTTCTCCGGAAGCGTCAAAATGATCGCAGCCACGCACCCCTCCTCACGCAGCACCCGCAGCCAGGCGAGGCTCAATGCAGGCGCGATCCCGAGGCCGCGGCAGCGCGGCACCGTGTAGGCATCGAATAGACAGGCCTCATTCACCGCCAAAGGCAGTTCGCGGCCTAGCCAGGCAGACGACGCCGTGTTCTTCGAACCCCACATGAAGCCGACGATGCAGCCCTCCCTCAAAGCGACAAGGCAGCGATCCCCAACCGCGAGGCGATCCTCGACAACGTCGGCATCCTCCGTCGGCAGCATCGCGACGTATGCACACACGGACTCCCGTGTGAGCCAGGTCACGATCACCGCCGGCAACGGGCCGACCGGAATCGGCTCCTCGAGCCCGCGGCGGAGCAGGTAGAGTCTCCGGTAGCCGATCTCAGCGAGCAGTTTGAACCAAACGCCGCGAAGCCCCGTCTCCCGCAGGGTGTCCAAGACACGGGCTGAAAGCGACGCGGTCATGACGCATCTGCTGCCTGGCGGTTCACACACCCGGGACGGTGAGACATGGCAGACCTCATAGCGGGCCCCGCGACGAGACCGTCGTCGAAGTGACTTGGCCAGCCTCGCGGGGGCAGCGTTCCCGGCGCAAGGCGTGAATGGCGACGTAATGGCCGGTGAGCCAGCGACTGGGCATCGACTCCAGCCACTCGAATGCCGAGAGGCATCGCAGGAATGCCCGGCGGCACGTGTCCGGCAGCCAAGCGACGAACGCCGCCGCTGGCACCGCGATCACCCGTGGACAGTGCATGACAGCGGTCACTTCGGTGACCTCGAGGCCCGCATCCCGAACCGCCGCCGCGAGAGCCTGCGGACCGAGGGTCACGCCGACGTGATACGGGACGATGCCGACGCGGCGCAGCACAGCGAGCAGCGGCCCATTCCGTAGTCGGATAAGCGGGTTGGCGGGGTTGTCCATCGTCAGGATGAGCCGCCCGCGGAGCCGGAGCACCCTCCCCAGTTCGTCCAGCGCCGCCCGAATGTCGCTGACGGAGTCGAAATGATCGAGCGTCGAGCCGGAAAAGACCGTATCGAACGAGCCGTCGGGGAAAGGCAGCGAGCGAACGTCGGCCGCGACCGCCGTGAGCCCGGGACTCCGCGCCGCCGCCTCGGCGGCGATGAACGGCGAAATGTCGATCCCCGTGACGCTCGCACCCGCCGCCAGCAGCCGCGGCACCAGCCCACGGCCGGTCACCTCGTCAAAAAGGTCGGTCTTCAGGAGGATGGCACCGCCCCCATCACCGCCGTGTCCGCCAGCGGACGTCGGTGAGAGTCCGCGCCACCGCCCGATGAGCGCGAGTTGCAGCTCATCGGTGTACTCACGCCACAGTCGCTGGGGCTTCGTGGTCCGCCACTCAGCTCCAACGCCATCCCAGTAGTCGCGATCGTGGCCCATGGTTGCCCGTACTTTACACTCCGGGGAAGGATCCCGGCCGACGTCGCGGGCGTGCCTCGGCTATGGTGGCTTCGGTCAGTTGATGACGGATCTCGACACTGTACGGCAACCGGCCAGTCACCATAGGGCTGTCAGGCCGCTTCGGCAACTGCGTGAGTGGTAACGAAAGGCCGACGCGACCAGAGATCGGAGGACGAGCGCGGCAGCCGGCATGACCTCTCCCGCTCACGCTGTACTCAGTGGGATGTACTTCCGCTTCTTGCCGCCATTGGACAGGGGAATCCGGTCCACGAACACGGCTTCGGCGGTTGCATCCTCGGCGACGATCCCTTGAAAGGCCTTCAGGATACGGGATCCACATGCCTCGCGCTCCGCCGGATCGGGCACCACGAGCACCAGGCGAAACCTGTCCGGGCTTACGTGAACGATCTGATGATCGTGCAGCCCCGGTTCACCGAGAAAGAGCCCGTAAAGCTGACTGGGATTCACGATTCTTCCGGACGGCAAGGTGATGGATTGCAAAGCGGAAGGATCTACCAGTTCCAGTCTCGGCAATGTTCGGCCACAAGGGCAGGGACCCGGCAGCCACCTCGCTCGATCGCCGAGATCGTAATTGAGCAGGACCATCGCCCGATTCGACAGATTCGACACAACGACCGTCCCCGTCTCACCGGCGGGCACGTCACGTCCGTCCCGATCCACGATTCGGACAGGATATGTGTCGATGTTGACGTGGTACCCCTGATGAGCGTCGCACTCGAAGCCGATCTTCAACGCCTCGCAGGCTTCGTAGGTGCTGAAGACGGGGATGCCCAGGGCCTGCAGGGCCGCACGGGTGGGAGTGGCAATCGCATCGGAATGAAAGTATGCCGCCCGTGGCCGATGGAACTCCGCCCGGGTCGTGGTGACATGATCGATCAAATGATCGAAGCTCGAGCCGTACCCCTGGATAATGTCGGGCGCGAAGCGGTTCAGCCGTGGCAGGTATGCCTGGGGCTGCTCGGCGGCGTCGATGTACATCCGCTCGACCTCGACGGTCTTGGGGAAGTATGCGTTGCGGCGCATGAATCGCTGCACACGAGGCGTGGAACTCTCGTCCAGTCCCGCGTCGAGCACGATGACCGCCTCCCGGTACCCGTGCCGCTTGCCGACAGCCGTCGCGATCATGCTCCGTTCACGCTCGCCCTGCGCCGCGTTCCGAAAGATCGCCGCACGGTCGATGTGCACCGCCCGGCTGACTCCACTGCTGCCCGAGGTCTTCAGGACAAGTCCGCTACGGGGATCGACGTTATCGGCCAGAAATTGATCCGGCCCGTGTCGGATCGTTTCAGCGTCGATCACCGGCAGCTTCGTAATGTCGTCGCCGCTGCGGAAATCCTCGGGGGTGAGTCCCAGTTGCAGGAATGTTCGTCGGTAGTATGGGACGTGCCGAAAGGCATAAGCGATCATTCGCCTCACAGCGTGGTCGCGATCCGCGGCAATCCTCGGCACAGCGAGAAACGGATACCTTGATTGTCTCCACATGTTGGAGGCGAGAAAGGCAGTCCAATAGAGACGGCTGAGCGAGAGCACGTGCGTGGGCAGCTTCAAAAGGGGTATTCGTTGCGACCCAAGGAAACCCAATCGGATCGGGCATCGACAACCCGGACGACGGCGGCCGGTCGGCCAGGACATCGTCGAAAGCGGATCTCAACTCCCATGGCAGTGATGCTCGGACTTTTCCCTGATGTTACACTGACCTGCCCCCCTTAAACGGCACCGCTTCCAGAGAGAGAATCTGGGGGTGGAGCAAACCAAGGGAGGCAACCAATGCCACGCGGAAAGAAGGAACTGGCTGAGCAGATCATCCCCAAGCTACG
>JBILWX010000023.1:0-38155 GCA_044369655.1 Pirellulales bacterium | reverse complement strand
GCCAGAACACCTGCCACGATGATCGACACGATGCTCTCCACAGTCAGACCTTACGGAGGATGCCCACTCGATCCTGATGCACGAAGTGTACGACCACCGGTCGACTCGTCAAAACCAGTCGTCGTCGCGGACGCGATGAATGCCGCACTCCCCAGGGCGACACTCGGCCCAAACCGCCCAGAAAAAGTAGACTCTCGGCGTCCGTACCCCGCACGACTCCCTCCCCCTGCCGGATCTCTATGAAACCGAAAGTCAGCCGGAAGACCGCCCTCCCCCGGAAGCCCACGCGTCCCCCCGGTCGCGCCTCCTCGACACCTCCCCGCGCTGCGAAACCGCCTGCTGCTGGTCGCGGCCGGTCCGTCCGGGGCGTCGGCGCCCACCAATCGATTGCCGGCGGCTTGAGTCGGGCCGTGGATCGCGCGGTGGAGACAGGCTGCCAGTGCCTGCAGATTTTCACCCGCAACATCAACCGCTGGGATGTCTCCCCGCTCGACCCCGCCGAGGCGGAGGCATTCAAGCAGGCGGTGAGGGCGGCCGGGCTCGCGCTCGTCGTGGCACACGATTCTTACCTGATCAACCCCGCCGCCGCGGATGCCGAGTTGCGAAAAAAATCAATCGCCGGCCTGGTGACGGAAATCGAGCGGGCGGCCCTGCTCGACATCCCCTGGGTCGTGGCGCACCCGGGAGCCGCCGGTGAACAGCCGCGTGACACGGCGGTGCGACGGGCCGCGGAAGGGATCGCCACGGCCCTCTCCCGCACCCGCGGCCAGGCGACCGGCATCCTGATCGAGACGACGGCCGGCCAGGGGTCCTGTCTTGGCGACTCTTTCGAGGAGATTGCCGCCATGCTCGACGCCATCGACGCCGCGGGCCACGCCGCCCGGGTGGCGGTCTGTCTCGACACCTGTCACGTGTTTGCCGCCGGCTACGGTCTCTCTCCCCAGCCCGAACTCGACCGCACGCTGGCGGCGTTCGACGCCACGATCGGCCTCGACAGGCTGAAAGTGATTCACGCCAATGATTCGAAGCGGGAACTCGGCTCGAGGGTCGATCGGCACGAGTCGATCGGCCGGGGAAAGATCGGCCCCGACGCCTTCCGGCTGATCATGAACCATCCCAAACTCGCGGCGATTCCCCTGATTCTGGAAACACCGAAGGAAGGTCCCGACGGAAAACCCTGCCCCGATCAGGACCGCGGCAATCTGGCCACGCTCCGGAGATTCGCGGGCCGGGCTTGATCATGCTTGATCACGGCTCCGGCGGAATCGAACGGCCGTGCGGGTCGCTGGTCCGCATGCCCACTTCAGCCTCGATCCGCCGCCTGACGTCGGCGCCGAGATGGTGCTCGATCCACTCGGCAGGCGGATGGAGATGATCGAGCGGCAATTCGGCATGCCGCCCCAGCCAGGCCTCCCAGAGCCGGTGGGAGCGCACCACCATGTCGGCCTGCTCGCGGCCGCGGTCGGTGAGATGCCACCCCCGCGGCCCCCGCGTCAACCGGCCGGTGACAGCCAGCCAGGCGTCCGCCAGTCGGTCGCCAAGCCGCGGCAGCGCGGTCACCGGCATGAGTTCCCCGCGGGTCGCCACCTCCTCGTTGCGCCAGCAGGCAGCCAGTCTGTCCTCGCAAGCCACCCGCCAGGCGAACCAGCCGCGGCTTGAGAGCCGGGCGACGACGCCATCGTCAGGGGAAAGCATGACGCACAGCAGGTACTCGAGGCCCAGCACGACGGCAATCATGCCGGCCGCACTCGTATTCCACCGCCAGGCAGCCAGGTAGCCGATCAAGGCCGCCGCCATGCCCAGCAGGATCGCCAGCACGGCGATGCGATGCAGTCGCCGCGAGAGCAATTCGGCAGACGCGGCCGGCACGACCAGCATGGCCACGACGAGGATCGCGCCGACGGCCTCGAACCCTGCCACCGTGGCCAGCGCCGTGGCGGCCAGCAAACCCGTCGTGACCGCGGCCACCGGCAGCCCCGCGGCCCGGGCCGCTTCCGCGTCGAACGCGGTGAAAACCTGCAGCGTCCACGTGGCGATCGCCGCCACGGCGAGCACGACGAACACCACCGTCGCTGTCAGAAATGCCCGCGGCACCTCCACGCCGGCGATGACCAGCGTGTCGAACGGCACCAGCTCCAGCACGCCGTGCAGCACGCAGGCGGGATCGAGATCGATGCGGGAGGCGGCGGCCGTGACCATCACGACGCCCAGCGCAAACAGCGTGGTGAAGGCGACGCCGGCCCCGGCATCCTCGGCGAGCCCCCCTTCCGTCCGCAGCATCTGTGTCAGCCACACCGTCAGAAGCGCCGTTGCCACGGCCCCTGCCAGCACGAGAATGCCCCCTGGCCTGCCACCCGCGAGCACCGCCACCACGATCCCCGGCAGAATGGCGTGACTGATCGCATCGCCGAGAAGGCTCATCCGGCGAACGACGAGCAGCGTGCCGACCAGCGCACAGCCGGCCGCCACCATCGCCGCCGTGGCGATCGCCCAGGCATGCATGCCGCCGCCATCGCTGAAGAAGGAGAGGTTCAACATCTAAAACGCATCCCGCAGCCGGCGAACCAATGCGTGAACCTCAGGCCCGCTCTGCCTGGACCTGCTGATCATCGTTCACGACCCCCGGCGGTTGGGAACGGCGCAGGGGCGTGGCATGCGATCCCGTTGTCGTGCTGCCGACGGTGGCGGGCCCACCAGCCGCGGCCCGGCGCCGCCACGAATGAACAGGCGAAGATGAACGCGGCCGCCAGCACGACGAGCGGCCCTGTCGCGAGCCGCGGAACGGCCGCGCTCACGGCCACCCCCACGACCGCCGACACCACGCCGAACAGGCCGGAGAGCAGGAGCATCGTCGACACGCGATCGGTCCACTGCCGGGCTGCCACCGGCGGGATGACGACCAACGCCGTGACGAGCACCGCGCCTGCGGCCGGCAGCCCCACGACCACCATCACCGCCACCAGCGTCACCAGCAGATAATCGATGAGCGCCACGGGCCAGCCTGTGGCCGCGGCGAAGGACGGATCGAAGGCGACGAGCGTCGCCTCCTTGAGGCCGAGCACCACGGCCAGCACCGCGGCGACCGACACCATGCCCAGCAGCAGGGCGTCGCCAGCCGTGAGCGCCGCTGTGTGCCCCAGCAGAAACTGCTCCAGCCCCGCTCCGCCCGGGATACCGCGGGCGGTGATCCCTGAGACGAGGCTGATGCCGAGGCCGAACGACACGCTCAGCACGATCGCGGTGGCGGCGTCGTCACGGGTGCGACTCACCCGGCGCAGCACGACCAGCAGGCCCAACGCCGCGAGGCCCGAGGCCAATCCGCCGGCGAGCAGCACCGGCAGGTCGCGGCGGCCGGTGGCAAGAAACGCCAGCGCCACGCCGACCAGCGTGGCATGCGCCGCGGCGTCGCCCACCAGCGCCCGCTTGCGGAGCACGCCAAAGCAACCGATCACCCCCGCCGCAAACCCCACGGCCGCCACGCCGCAGGCCACCACCAGCGTGTTGTGGGAGATCGCGAGCAGCGGCTCGATGCCGCAGATGGCCGCACTGCCTGTCATGCCGTCCGCCCCCGTTCCTCGACGGCGCGGCCCAACTCGTCGAGCAGTTCGAGCCGGCCGGCGTAGGTGCGTTCGAGGTTTTCCGGGGTCAGCACGGCTGCCGGCGGACCGGCGGCCACCAGCCGCATCGCAATCAGCGCGACCCGGTCGAACCACGACGCCGCCGTCCGCAGGTCGTGGTGCACGACCACGACGAGCCGGCCGGCATCGCGAAGTTCCGAGAGCACCCCGAAGATCAGTTCCTGCGAACGGGCGTCGACGCCGGCCATGGGCTCATCGAGCACGTAGATATCCGCCTGTTGGGCCAGTGCCCGCGCGAGAAACACCCGCTGCTGCTGGCCGCCGGAGAGCTTGCCGATCTGCCGCCCCGCCACGTCGGCGAGGCCCACCCGTGCCAGGCTCTCCCGGGCGAGTTCCCGCTCCCGCCGCCCCGGTCGGCGAAACCAGCCCAGGCTCGCATACGTGCCCATCAGCACGACGTCGCTCACGCTGACGGGAAAATCCCAGTCGACCGTTTCCCGCTGCGGCACGTAGCCGACGCGACGGCGGACCTCGGCATAGGGCCTGCCGAAGAAACGGATCGTGCCTCCCGCCAGCGGCACGAGGCCGAGCGCCGCCTTGAGCAGCGTGCTCTTCCCCGCACCGTTGGGACCGATGATGCCGAACAGGCACGGGTCCGCGATCGTCAGGTCGACGTTCCAGAGCACAGGGCGGCGGCCGTAGGCGACCGTCACGTCGTGAAATTCCAAGAGCGGAGCTGGCACTCCCACCTCCGATCAGCGACTCCCGGTCAGCCCGGCGTGAATCGTTTCCACGTTCGCCAGAAGCATCGCTTCCAGCGTTTCGGCACCGCTGCCCGGACCACCCAGCGCATCGGAATACAACTGCCCGCCGAGGGCGACGGCATGCCCGCGTGCCCGCGCCCCCTCGCGGAGCGCCGTGACGTTGCGGTCGGACACGCTCGTCTCCACGAACACGGCCGGAATCTTCCGTGCCACGATCGTCTCCACGAGCCGGTTGATGTCGGCAAGACCGGCTTCGCTCTCGGTGCTCGTGCCTTGCACACCCAGCACCTCGACATCGTAGGCCCTGCCGAAGTAGCGAAACGCATCGTGGGCGGTGACGAGCACCCGCTGCTGCTTCGGTATCGAAGCCAGACGGTCACGGAGTCGATCGTCGAGTGATTCGAGACGACGGATCGCATCGGCCGCCCGGGCCTGAAAGTGCTCGCGGCCGCCGGGGTCGAGTTTCGCGAGTGCTTCCACGACCGCAGGCACACATCGGCTCCACAGCCGCGCGTCGAACCAGACGTGCGGGTCATGAAGGGTGTCCGTCACGGGCAGCAACTGCTCGCTGGGCAGCGTGTCGGCGACCGCCGTGACGGGCACCCGCCGCCCCAGGCGGGCGAGCAGTTCGGACAGCTTCCCCTCCAGATGCAGCCCCGAAGCGACGATGAGCTTTGCCCGGGCGAGCCGATCGGCATCGCGGGGCGTTGCCCGGTAGGAATGCGGGTCGATGCCCGGCCCCATCAGGCAGTCGACGGCCACCCGGTCACCGCCCACCTGCCGCACGAGATCGGCGACGATGGTCGTGGTGGCCACGACCGGCGTCGGCTGCTCCGCCTGCAGGCCCGCCGCCAACGTCAGCAGAACCACCAACGCCGCCAGGCTCTGCCGAACGCAAAAGTTTGGGTTGTCAAAAAACATTTTTTGATGCACCAAAATATACTCTTCTACGCGGTGCGTTGCAATCCGGCCTCCGACCGGCGCGTTGACCAAAACGGAGCGTATTCTTACCTTCGGAGAAGCCGTGGCGTTCCGGGAGCGAAGCCTTGCAGTCGACTTATTTCAAACGGTTTCGAATGGATGCCGACCTGCGGGTGGCCCGCCGGCCCGTGCCGCTGCCTCCGGGCTACCGGTTCGTTCCCTGGAACGAAGCCTTGGTCGATATCCACGCGCGGGTGAAATTCCGGTCGTTTCGTGATGAACTCGACGCGGACGTGTTTCCCTGCCTCGGCAGCTTCGAGGGCTGCCGGCGGCTGATGCGGGAAATCCGCAAAAAGCCGGGATTTCTTCCGCACGCCACCTGGCTCATCGCCCGGGGACGGTCTCCCGAAGACCTGCAGTGGTGCGGCACCATCCAGGGAGTGGCCGCCGCGGGCGGCTCTGGACTGATCCAAAACATCGGCGTGGTGCCCGGCCACCGCGGCCTCGGACTGGGATCGTGCCTGATCGAACAGGCTCTCGACGGCTTTCGCCTCCATGGCCTGCGGACGGCATCGCTCGAGGTCACGGCCGACAATTGCCGGGCCGTCCGGCTGTATCAACGGCTGGGTTTCCGCCGGGCGCAAACCCTCTACAAAGTCGTGGATGGCGGTACGGTGGACGAGTGCACGGTCACAGCCCATGATGTCGGCTTAGCGGCGGTGAGCCTCCATGCGGCCGTCGCCGATGCCGCCCTGTCCTGATCCCGCTGCCAACCCGGTGCCTGTGAAGCAGACTCTTTTTTCGACGACGCTCGGCAACGGCATCGTCCTGCTCGGCGAGGAACTGCCCGGCCTCGAATCGGTGGCGGTGGCATTTCATTCGCCGGCCGGCGCCATCCATGACGGGCGGGGACGCTGCGGCCTGGCGACGCTGTCGGGCGAGATGATGCTCCGCGGTGCAGGCAGCCGCAGCAGCCGCCGGATCGTGGAAGACCTCGAAGGCGCCGGCGTGCAGTGGGCGCAGGCGGTGTCGATGAGCCATGCGAGCTTTTCCGGGGCCATGGTCGCCCGCCAGTTGGCCGACGCGTTGCCGATCTACGCCGACATCATCCAGCGGCCGCTCCTCGCGCCCGAGGAACTGGAAAATGCCCGACAGATGGTGCTGCAAAATCTGGCGGGAACGGAGGACGATCCGGCGCACCGGGCCATCCTGGCGCTGCGCGAGCTTCACTATCCCTCTCCCTGGGGCATGCCTTCCGAGGGGCTGTCTGCCGACGTCGAGCGGCTTACCGCCGATGAGGTCCGCAGCTTCGTCACCGCCCATGTGCGGCCGCGTGGCACGATCATCGCCATCGCCGGCCGCATCGACTGGGACGACTTCGTCCCCCGGATCGAACGGCTCTTCGGCGACTGGAACACGGGATCCGCGACCGCCGTCACGACCGGCCCCCGCGGGCCACGGGTCAGGCACGTTCCCCACGACTCGCAGCAGACGCACATCGCCGTCGCCTGGTCTGCACCTCCCTACCATGCGGACGATTCCTACGAGGCGACAGCGGCACTCGCGGTGCTCGGTGGCGGATCCAGTTCGCGGCTTTTTTCCGAGGTCCGCGAGCGGCGGGGCCTCTGCTACAGCGTTTCCGCCGGCTACCAGACCCACCGCGACTTCGCGATGGCCCTTTGCTATTCGGGCACGACCGCGGCGCGGGCCCAGGAGACCCTCGACGTGATCCTCGGCGAAATCCATCGCCTGCCGGGCACGATTCAGGAGGCCGAACTCGAGCGGGTGAAGGCGCGGGCCAAGAGCGGGCTGGTGATGCAGCAGGAATCGAGCGCCGCGCGGGCCGGTGCGATCGCGCGGCAATGGTATCACCTCGGCAAGGTCCGCACGCTCGCCGAGGAACTGGAACGCTACGACCGTCTCAGCGTGCGGTCGATCGAGGATTGGCTGGCGGCGCATCCCGTCCGCGACCTGTCGGTCGTGTCGCTCGGCCGGGAACCCCTGGAGGTGCGGGATGCGGTTTCTGCGTGAACGCCTCGACAACGGCCTGGAGATCATCGCCGAGGTGACCGATGGCGGCCTCTCCACGAGCATCGGCTTCTTCGTCCGCACCGGCGCGCGGGACGAAAGCGACGACCTATGGGGCGCGAGCCACTTCCTCGAGCACATGGTCTTCAAGGGAACGGCCGATCTGCCGGCAGACGAGATCAATCGGCGATTCGACTGGATGGGTGCCAGCGCCAATGCCTTCACGAGCGAGGAGGACACGGTCTACCACGCCGCCGTCCTGCCGTCGCAGCAGCATGAGGCGGTCGATCTGCTGGCCCGCATGATGCGTCCGGCCCTGCGGGAGGAGGATTTCGCCACGGAAAAGCTGGTCATCCTGGAGGAGATCCGGATGTACGACGACCAGCCGCCGTTCGGGGCCGACGACCGCTGCCGGGCTGGCTACTTCGGCCGACATCCGTTGGCGCGAAGCGTGCTTGGCACCACCGAGTCGATCCAGTCGTTGCCCGTGGAGGCGATGCGGGAGTACCACCGCCGCCGCTACAGCCCCGGCAACATCGTGTTGGCGGCGACGGGCGCCGTCGACTTCGAGGCGCTCGTGACATCGGCGCGGCGGCTCTGCGGCGACTGGGAGCCCCTCGACTCGCCAGTGCGCCGCCAACCGGTGCACCCCCCGGCAGCCGATCGACTCGAATACATCGTGCGTCCCACGGCCACGCTCGAATACGCGGTCCGCATGTCGGCCGGACCGGCCGGGGACGACGACGACCGCTTCGCCGCCAAGCTGTTGGCGGTCGCACTCGGCGACGATTCGGGCAGCCGTCTCTACTGGGCGCTGGTCGATTCCGGGGAAGCCGAACAGGCCTCGTGCCATCACCACGACTTCCTCGACGCCGGGCTGATGATCACGCAACTCTCCTGCGATGCAGCCGACGTCTCTCCGCTGCTGGCCCGCATCCTGGAGGTCTATCGCGAGGCGGCCACGCAGGGCATCAGCCCTGCCGAATTCGCGCAGGCCCGCAACAAACTCGCCGGCCGAGTGGTGCTGGAGGGAGAACGGCCCCGCCGGCGGCTCTTCCATGTGGGGCTGGAATGGGCGCATGGCGGCGTGTACCGCTCGGTGGCCGACAACCTCCGGATCGTCGAGGGGCTCTCGCTCGACGACCTCGAGCGGGTGCTGTCTCGCTGGCCCTTGGACGGGGCCGGCGTCACCGTTCTGGCCGGGCCTGCCGGAGCGGAGCCTTCCCCCCGACAGCGCCCTCGGGCATAATAGCGGCGAGGCTTCTGGGCGGGGTGACTGTCCCGACGCCAGCAGCAGTTCGCGTCGTTCTTTGCCATGCTCGTGTTCCCTGACGATTGCACCAAAGCCCGCACGAGTCACCGGCTTCACTCCTTTCCTTCCCCCCGTCTCACGCTGCCATGACGCCACTCTTTGCCAATCGTTGGTTGGTCGCCATCCCGCCCATCTGGCTGCTCGGCGTGGGTGCGCTCATCACCGTCGCTGTGCTGGCCTTGGTCTGGGCCGTGCTGACCGTGGTGTCGCCCCGGGCTGCCGCCGAGGCCCGCACCAGCCTCCGCGACGGCTTCGCCGGCCCGATGGCGTGGCTGCTGCTGACACTCGCCGCGGTCGCCATCGCATTCGCACCACTCGTGCCGATGGGGCAGGTCTGGCGTTCACTCGTGCGACTGGCCTCGGCGGACCTCGCCTCATTCACCGTTTCCGTGCCTCCGGGTGCCGCGCTCCAGGAAATTCCGCTCGACATTCGGCCGCAGGAACTGGCTTCGCTGGAACTCGCAAGCGACGCGCCGCTCGTGGTTCGCACCCAGCAGCCGATCGAAGGATTTGCGCTCACGAAGGTGCCCGACGTGGAACTCGACGCAACCAACGGCAACCGGTGGTCCTGGAATCGGTCCACCGGCGCTGAAAATCCGTTTCTTGGGGCCCGCGCGAAACTGGAGGCGACCAATGCCTCCGACAAGCCGGTCCGCCTGACCGCGACCTGGAAACTCGTGCCCGAATTTCCGCAGGTCGCGATCCTGCCGTGGACGGTGGCGACCCTGCTGACGCTGGCCACGGCCTACGGTCTCTTCCGACTCGTGCCCCGCCGCATCGCCGCGGTCGCCTCGGCGACGACAAAGGAGGCGATCGGGCAGCCGATCTTCGCGGTGGCCTTGATCGTGGGAGTGGTCCTGCTGCTCGCCTTCATCGTGATTCCCTACAACACATTCGGCGAAGACGTGAAGATGCTCAAGGACAGCGGCCTCACGCTCATCAAGGTGCTGGCACTGCTGGTCGTCGTCTGGACCGCGAGCGTGTCGGTGGCCGAGGAGATCGAGGGGCGGACGGCGCTGACGGTGCTCTCCAAGCCCCTCACGCGGCCGCAGTTCATCCTCGGCAAGTTTGCGGGATTGGTGCTGGTGGGCCTGCTGGTGTTTCTGATCCTGGGCACGGTGCTGCTCGCCACGACGAGCCTCAAGGTCGTCTACGACGCCCGCGAGGGTGCCAAGATCGACCCCATCTGGCGGGACTGCGCCGATGAAATGATCACCGTCGTGCCGGGGTTGGTGCTCTCTCTGCTGGAAACGATCCTGTTGGCTGCGGTCAGCCTGGCGGTCTCCACCCGGCTGGGTATCGTGCCCAACTTGATCATTTGCTTCACGGTCTACGCCCTCGGCCATCTCGTGCCGTTGATCGTGCAATCGAGCGTGGGCAAGATCTCGATCGTGCGGTTCGTGGGCCAATTGTTCGCCACGATCCTGCCGGTGCTCGAACACTTCACGATCGAGGCCGCCGTGGTGGGTGGAGTGCCTGTGCCATGGGGATACCTGGGCTGGGCTGCGCTCTATGCTGCCCTCTACTCCGCCGTGGCCCTGCTCGTCGCCCTCGTGCTCTTCCAGGACCGCGACCTGGCCTGACGTGATGGGGGTCTGACGCCGGGGTGGGCTAGCAGACTGTGGAACAAGTCTGCCCGAGCAGGATGCGATGGCCGTCGACCCAGGAAACCCTCGGCGTTTCCTGCGGTCGACTTCGTGGAAAAAGGCCACGGAGGGCTTTTTCCCACAGCCAGCTAGCGCACGAGGCCGGTGCTGGCAGCCACCCCCACCCCGCTGCCGCCATCCTGCCCTCGTTCGGCGAGCCCGGGCATCATCCACGAACCGGTCTCGGCCGACCGACGGGCATGGGCCTGCGCCTTGCCGTCGAGAAAGAAGACCGTGCCGCCGCGGAGCCGTCGTTCGATCCGCGGACCCACCTCCACACCGAGCATCCCGACCTGCTGGTTCCGGCCGAGCGACGTCTTCAGTTCCAGCACCTCTCGACCCTGTTCGTGGTCGCTCGAGACCCCCACACCGCCGACCCACCGCGCTGGCCCATCCTCGATCATGGTGGAATCCGCCTGCATGCCGGCCGTGAGGTCGACTCCCTCGATGCGGCTCTTCAATTCGGCAGCCAGCCGATCGCCACCGCTGCCCCGGCCCGAGGGCCCCCGGACAACGACGTCGACGGGGACGCCGAGCGGCAACTCCGGCGACTGCGAGTCGGCCTCGATCCCGCGAAGTGCGCCGGCGATCGAACCGGATCCTTTGAAATTTTCCAGGCCGAGCCCATCGAAGACGATCGGCTCGGCCTGCCGTGGCGCCGCCTGGTGCTGCGTCGCCTCGATGCCCGCGGCAGGGGCAGCCATTCCCCGGCCCTGCAAGACGACCGACAACGCCACCACGATCACGAACATCCGCCGCATGCGTCCGCCCTCCGATGCCGGGTGCTCATCCACGCGGTCATCTATCGGCAGCAGCGCCCGGCCCCGCCAGCGGATCGGCGGCCGCCTGTCTACTCCCGCACGGCGGCCTTCTCCAGGGCTGCCGTTGCCGGCTTCCCAGCCCCATCCTGTTTCGTACCCTCTGCGGCTTCACCCTCGGAAACCTCCACCGCCTTGACCGCATCGGTGGGCATGACGCCATCGACGGCCGCCGCCTGCACCCGGAGCCCGTCGAGCATCTGCCTGAGCCCCTCCACCTGCACGGTAAAGGTCTGCGTCGCCTCGTGCAGCATGGCGCGGCGGGCGGCCCGGTCGCGCTCGACGGCCGCATCCAACTGCTGCTTCTGCTGCTGAAAATCCTCCGCCTGGGAGAGCAGCGACTGCTCCATCTGCGTGATGGCGGCACTGACTTCGCGAATCATCGCCTCGCGGGCCACCGCGTTTCGGTCGGCATGCACCGCGAGGCGTTCCAGGATCTCCTGCCGCGTCTGCGACACGGCCGCGGCGGCTCGCTCCAGTTCCTGCTGCAACCGCTCCGCGGCCGCCCACTGCCTGGCCACGTCGGCGCCGAGCGACTCGATCCGCTCCACTCCGGCTGTCGCGGCCGATTCCACCCTGGCAAGCCGCGCTTCGAGCCGGTCCGTGGCGGCTTGCTGCCCGGCCAGACCTCGGTTGACACGGGCCATCTCCCCGCTGGTGACGGCGCTGAACCGGTCGATCCCCGCGATGCTCGCATGCACCGCGGCTTCGACGGCGCTAGTCTGGTGGACCAAGCGCCACACCACGGTGGTCAGCAGAAATGAGAACGCCGCCACCACGACGCTCGCCGCCGGAAGAAAACGGGCGTAACTGGCTTGGCGAAGCACGTCGTCCTCCTGCTGCGTGATGCGATCGGAGCGTTCCATGGATTCTCCCCGGCGGGGTGAGGCGAGACGCTTCGGCTCCCGATCCCCCGGTTTCTCTTCGGCGGCCACCCGGCGCATCGTTGAACCGATGCCCTGCGGCCGGCGCAGGCGGATCTTCCGCTGTGATCCGCAGTCGGTTCGTCCGCCGGTTCAGCCGCGACGGGTGCCGGTCGTGACGACTGGGAAGTCTCGACCGTTTCGAACGTGCGGAACGGTCAGGCCGCGACGCGGGACGGTGCCGGCGTGGATACGGCAGGCGATTCGGCACCGAGCCGGCTGCACTTCAGGCTGTCGAGCACCCGCAGCGCGATTTCGAGCGCCGCTTTGCCGGCGGCCGCCGTCACGAGGGCGGGTCGCCGGGAACGGACCGCCGCCAGAAAGTCGTCGTGCTCGCAGGCGATGGCGTTGGCATCGGGAACGGCGAGCGTTTCCCGAGGCAGGATGTCGGTGAAGAAGCGGTCCTTGAGCGCCGCCCTGTCGGCCGGCGGTACGTCCGCGGCGACGAATGCGCCACTCCTGACCGCGGGCGAAGGCGACACCACCTCGACCGTCTTCGCGTTGAAGTCGGCGGCGACGACCCCCTGGGCGCCCCACAGCGACACCCGGCGGCTGAGCGTGGGATGGATCCGGGACGCGGCAAGATCGGCGACCAGCCCCGACGAAAACACGAGCCTGGCTCGCACGGCATCCTCATGGCCGCCCGTCACTGCCAGGCCGTGAGCCTCCACGCGAGTGAGTGCGCCGGGCTCGAGCGAGAGCACGAGATCGATGTCGTGAATCATGAGATCGAGCACGACGCCCACGTCGAGCGACCGAAACGTGAAGGGCGCGAGCCGTGCCGACTCGACGGCCACGACCCGGCCAGCACGTTCCACGGCCATCCGCCAGGCGGGGTTGAACCGCTCGACGTGTCCCACGGCGACCACACGACCGCGACGGTCGGCCGCGGTGACGATCTCCCCTGCTTCATGGAGATTGGTGGCGATGGGCTTCTCGATCAGGAGATCGAGCCCCTGTGCCAGAAGCGGCAGCGAAACGTCCGCGTGGAGACAGGTGGGCGCCGCCACCACGACGGCATCGGCCCGGCCGACCAGTTCGAGCGGATCCGCCAGCGCCGCGCAGCCATGCGCGGCGGCGACACGCTGCCGGGATTCGGGCAGGGGATCGACCACCGCCACGAGTTCGGCATCGGCCCGCGCGGCCAGCAGCCGCGCGTGGATCGTACCGAGGTGCCCACAGCCGACCACCGCCACCTTCAACCGCGTCATGCCGCCCTCCTTCGTTCGCGGGCGCGACCGTGCCGCCCTTCCTTTTGCTGGGCCAGAAATTCGAGCAGTTGCATTACCTCTGGATGCAGCATTCCCTGCGATCTGAGGATCTCGCGGGCGGCCTCGAGCCCCACCTTCGCCCGGTAGAGCAGCCGGTGTGCCTCGGTCATCGCCTCGATGGATTCGCCGGAGAAATCGCCGCGCCGCAACGCCACGACATTGATGCAGCGTGGCCGCGCCGGCATGCCCTCGCAGAGCATGAAGGGCGGCACGTCGTGAAGCACGCGCGAGAGCCCCGCGACGAAGGACCATGCGCCGATGGTGGCCCAGTGATGCACGGCGACCGCTCCGGAAAGCGACGCCCGCGTATGCACACGGACATGACCGCCCAGCAGCACGCCGTTGGCGAGAATGCAGTGGTCACCGATCCGGCAGTCGTGGGCGACGTGGCTGCAGGCCATCAGAAAATTGCCGCTGCCGAGGGAGGTGATTCCCTCCTCCTTCTCGGTCGCGCGGTTGATCGTAACCCCTTCCCGAATGACGTTGCGGTCGCCGATTTCGACGCGTGTCCGCGTGCCGCGGTAGCTGACGTCCTGCGGCTCCCCGCCGATCACGGCGTTGGAGAAGAGGTGGTTGCTTTCGCCCACCCGCACGTCGCCCATGATGGTGACGTTGTTCTCGAGCACGGTGCCCCTGCCGATCACGGCATTGGCCGACACCCAGCAGAAGGGGCCGATCACCACGTCCTCGCCGAGTTGGGCGCCACTCTCGACGATGGCCGAAGGATGCACCGTGGCCGGCAGGCCGCGGAGCAGCGCACCACGCGCAGGCGAGTCGTCCCGCATCGGCACCGTGGCTTGAAAGTCGTCCATGCGGCATTGTCCTGCAGGAAGCGATGGGGCGTCAGGCGGGAGCCGACGCCAGACGGGTGGCGGCCAACCGGGCGGCCAACGCACCGTTGAGCCTGTGCCCGCTGCGACATGCCCGAATGTGGGCGTGGATCGGCCGACCGGCCAGCGACAAGTCGCCCACCAGATCGAGCACCTTGTGCCGCACGCATTCGTCGGGCCAGCGGAGCGTGTTCCCGATCGGACCGTCCGGACCGAAGACGAGCAGGTCGCCGGTGGTGGCCGACAGGCCGCGGCCCACTGCCTGAAGCCGCGCGGCATCCTCGGCCGGCAGAAACGTGCGAGCGGCCGCGAGTTCCGTGCGATAGGTGTCGGGCGTCACCCGCAGCGAGAGCACCTGCCGACCGATCGGGCCGGCGCCGTAGTCGAGTTCGTACTCGACCGACAGACCGGCGAACCGCGGGGGCGAGGCCTCGATCCAGCAGGTATCGTCGCCCACCCGCACCGCCGAACCGACGACGATGGGCTCGACGGGAACCGCCAGATCCACACCACCGGCCGCGTCGATGGCCTCGGCGAACGCCAGCGACGAGCCGTCGAGGCCGGGCATCTCCTCGGCATGCACTCGAACGAGGCAGCAGTCGATATCGAGACCGGCCAGCGCGCTGAGCAGGTGCTCGACCATCTCTACGCGGGCATCGCCAGCGGAGAGGTTCGTGCGACTCGAAGCCTCTTCACGATGCTCCACGTCGGCTGAGATCGCCGGAGCGCCCGGCAGATCCCCGCGCACGAACACCACCCCCGAGCCGCCGGCCGCCGGCTCGAGCTCCACCAGGTTCCTCCGCCCGCTCCAGTAGCCGACGCCCGAAACCGACACCGGTCTCCGGAGCGTGCGCTGCGACCGCGGGCGTGCGTCATCGTGCATGAAAATCCCGCAGCGGCCGACCCGCAACGACTCCGTTGACTGGAAGACTTCGACCCGAAAAAGCCACTCAACGACGCGGCGGAACCGCCCCCGGACGCGTCTGATCGGCGACGGCGGCACCATTGAGCATCTTGAGGATGTCCGGGGTGATGTCGTTGCCGGCTTCGTAATAGACGATCGGCTTGGTGATGCCACGCAGGATCTGATTGCGATCGGCGCCATCGACCGGATCCCCGTCAAAACGGAACACGGCGGCGATGCCATGATCCCGGGCAAACTGCCCGACGGCCCTTTCAATCTCGCTGTAGACCTGGAGATAGACCTTCGCCTCGCGATCCATGAAGTCCTTCTTCTGGAGCTGGGCATTGACGTTGAAATCACCCTGCGCCTTGGCGATCTCGGCCTCGAGTTTCTTGTACTCGGGCGTGCCGACGTTGAAGCCCTTGAGCTGCTCCATCAGGCCGTTGATGCGGTCGCGCTCTCCCTTGAGGGAATTCTCGGCGGCCATCACCTCGTCTTTCATCTTGTCCATGGCCGCCTTGAAGCGGGCATGGTTCTTGAAGATGTAGCCGACGTCGATCACCGCGACGTGCGACGTCGGCGACGTGGGACGCGCCTGCTGCGGCTGCCCCTGCGGAACGGCGACGGGAGCCTGGGCGAAGGCTGAGAACTGTGCCAAGCCGACGACGGCCGCACACACGATACTGGCGAATTGCCTCTTCACGGGATGCACTCCTTGCTGGTTGTTTCAAACGCGCAACCCACGGTGCCGACCGATCGCCGCCAAAACGATGCTTGGGCAGCCTGGGTCCGAGGGCGGGCGGGATGATGGCGATCCGAGCCGGACGGCTCAAGCCCAGATTTCGCCCGCAAAACCGTCAAAAACGGCTGCGGCTTACTTCGGCGGGTCGAGCGTGATCTGCAGCGTGACCTCGGCGCCGTCCCGCATCACCACCACCGGCACCGTGTCGCCCCCCTTGTGCTTCCGCAGGGCGCTGTCGAAATCCTCGAGCCCCGTCACCGCACTCTCTCCCAGCCGCACGATCACATCGCCCCCCTTGAGACCACCCTTCGCCGCCGGCGAATCCTTCGTCGCACCGGTGATCGCGTAGCCCTTGCCCGGCTTGCCGAAGTCGGGAATGCTGCCGAAGTAGGGCCGGTCGCCGCCGCCCCGGGCAAACTGCTTCGAAGCCACCTCGATGTAGGCCGGGCGTTCGGGGGCGGTGGCCAGGTCGCGGACGATGTCGGCCACGAGCCGCGTGATCCGCACGAGCCCTTCGTAATTGATCTTCTCGGCAGTGTCGGTGGGGCGGTGGTAGTCGGAATGCGAACCGGTGAAGAGGTGCAGGACGGGGATCTTCCTCGCATAGAAGCTGGAATGGTCGCTCGGACCGAAGCCGCCCGGTTCCTTGGCCGCCTCGAACCCGCGGGCGGCCACGAACCGGTCCACGAGCGCGTCGAGTCCGGTGCCCGTGCCGGTGCCGTGCACGACGATTTTATTCCCGTCGAGCCGGCCCACCATGTCGATGTTCACCATGGCGACCGTATCAGCCAGCGGCACCAGCGCGTTGGCCGTGTAGTGGGCGCTGCCGAGCAGGCCGCGTTCCTCACCTGAAAAAGCGACGAAGAGGATCGTCCGTGGAAACGGCCCCTCCTGCTTGAGCAATCGCGCCACCTCGACCATGAGCGCGGTGCCGCTCGCGTTGTCATCGGCGCCATGGTGCACGGCATGCTCGCCGGGGGCTGCGGAATTGGCGCCCCCGTAGCCGAGGTGGTCGTAGTGGGCGCCGAGCACCACCGTTTCCGCCGCCCGGATCTCCGCGGCGCCAGCCGCCCCCTCCTGCCGCCGGCCCACGCCCGGCAGGATCGCGACCACGTTCCTCCCCTCCGTCTCGGTCCGTTCGATCGCCGTCTCGCCGCGGATCCGCCAGCCGGTCAACAGCCCGCTCTGCGGCTTGAGCGTGTCGTCGATGTCCTTCTGCAGGGTGTCGAGTTTCCTGCCGAGCGATGCCTGCACCACCTCGTCCACCACCGACCGGCGAACGTGCAGGATCGGCAGCGACCGGTTCTCGGAGCCGTCGCCCGCCCGGGTGAAGGCCATCAGCGTGTCGCCGTCCGCCTCGGCATCGTTACAGAAGACGACGCCGCCCGCCTCGTGCTCCGAGGCGTTGGCCACCTTGCGGGCCAGTGCCGCATGCTGCGACGCCTGGTTGCCGTCGAACACGCTGTGGGGATTGTCCTTCTGCGGTTCCTGACGGAGCACGATGGCCGCAGCCCCCTTGACCAGCGGCCCAGGGGAGCCCGACTCGCCGGCCGCAAGCGGCGCGTAATCGTCGTAATGCTCCGCAGGAGCGGTGATGCCATAGCCGGCGAACACCAGCGGCAGATCGAACCGGCCCGATCCCCCCGCCGCCAGTGGCGTGAAATCCTTGCCCAAGGTGAGGGAAATCGTCCGCGGGCGGCCATCGTCCCCGGGCGGCCCCACCAACTCGGCCGTGTTCGCGGTGGCTGGCC
Organism: Pirellulales bacterium; assembly: GCA_044369655.1. Lineage (GTDB taxonomy): Bacteria > Planctomycetota > Planctomycetia > Pirellulales > UBA1268 > CAMCQY01. Next base: position 20,667 of record JBILWX010000023.1, on the reverse strand, counting down.
CGAGTTTGGCGTCGAGCGTCATGCCAAATCGCTGAAACGGACTCGCCGCTGCGACCGGTGGGGCGACCTCGGCCGACGCAGCGGTCGCCCCGCCTCCCGCGACCGTCGCGAGGCCGACGCCTTCGAACTGCTCGGCGACCCACTCGGCCGCCTGTTCGATCCCCTTCGTGCCGGGGCCACGCCCCTCGCGTTCGGGCGCGGCGAGCCATTCGACCGCCTGCTTCAGCCGGTCACGAATCGCGACCTCGTCGGCCGATTCCGCCGCGACCGTCATCACCTGCAGCGACACGGCGATCCAGAGCCAGAAAACCAGGGGCTTGCTGCGGGGCATCGACAGGTTCCTTGGTGATTCGTGAGGGATTCGTGAGCAACCGCGGCGGGCCGCCGACGGCCCTGCCGTTCATTTTAGCCATCTCCCGTGGCGGGCAGGGCAGCGGGTAGGATTGGGGGCGGAATAAGTCCCCGTGGAGCCCCGTCCGTGCCTTCCCTTTTCGTGATCCAGGGCCGCAATCGCGGCGACCGCTACGACCTCACGAACCACGAAGGGGCGATGAGCATTGGGCGGGAGGCGGGCAACTTCGTGCAACTGGAAGACAACGAGGTCTCCCGGCGGCATGCCGAGATTCGTCGGGTGGGCGAGGGCTTCGTCGTCGGCGACCTGAAAAGCTCCAACGGCACCTGGCTCAACAATCGCAAGATCGAGCGGGCGGATCTCTCCAGCGGCGACCACATCCAGGTGGGGCGGACGATCCTGGTCTATTCGCGGGACAAGTCCGAGGAGCCGGTGGTGGGCATGGTCGACATCGTGCCGGCATCCAACGCCGCCGACGGCTCGCGAATCATCCGGACGGCGCACGATGCCGACGCGGGAGGCCCGCCTCCCGACGACACGCAAAACCGCTGGCTGGCGCGAGCCCGCAGCAACCTGCAGGTGATGTATCGCACGGCGCTCGCCGTCAGCCACACCCTCGACATCGACGAGCTCCTCGGCCGCATCCTGCAACTGGTCTTCGAGTGGGTCGAGGCCGATCGTGGCTGCATCATGCTGCTCGACCCGGAGTCGAAGCAACTCCGCACGAAGGCCCGGCGTGACCGCCGCGTGGGGCAGACGACGTCGATGGCCATCAGCCGCACCATCCTCGACTACGTGCTCGACCGCGGCGAGGGCGTGATCACCAGCGACGCCCAGGATGACGACCGCTTCAGCGGCGGCAACAGCGTGGTGCGGACCGGCGTTCGCGAGGCGATCTGCGTGCCGATGCAGGGCCGATACGGCACGGTGGGCGTGATCTACGTCGACACCACGATTCCCTTGGGCGATGCCATCGAGCGGGGCCAGCGGCAGTTCACCGACGAGCACCTCAAGCTCCTGATCGCCATCGGGCACCAGGCGGCGCTGGCCGTGGAGGACACGACCTACTATTCCGCGATGGTGCAGTCGGAACGGCTCGCGGCCGTCGGCCAGACCATCGCCACGCTCTCGCACCATATCAAGAACATCCTGCAGGGCATCCGCGGCGGCAGCTACCTGGTCGACATGGGGTTGGAAAACGAAGACCTCGCCGTGATCCGCAAGGGCTGGGACATCGTGAACCGCAACCAGAACAAGATCTCCTCGCTGGTGATGGACATGCTGTCTTTCAGCAAGGAACGGGAGCCCGACCCGGTGCCGTCCGACCTCGTGGCCTTGGTCACAGACATCGTGGAGACCGTGCAGCAGCGGGCGGCCGAGATCGGGGCAACGATCGACTGGTCGCCCCCCGCCGACATGCCCCGGCTTCTGTTCGACCCGGAGGCGCTATCGCGGGCCATCCTCAACGTCGTGACCAACGCGCTCGACGCCGTCGAGGAGAAGATCGAGAAGCATGCCGCGGAGCAGGCCGAAGCGACGGTGACGATCGGCGTGGCCTGCGACACGGAAGCCGACCGCGTCCGCATCACCGTCAGCGACAGCGGCGCGGGCATGAACGCCGAAACGATCGCCGAGATCTTCAACCTCTTCGTGTCGACGAAGGGTTCCCGTGGCACCGGCCTTGGCCTCACCGTCAGCCGCAAGATCCTGCGCGAGCACGGCGGCGACATCCACGTCACCAGCCAGCCCGGCGCGGGAAGCACGTTCGTACTCGAATTCCCCCTGCGGACCACGGACCGCGGACAGACTGCCCCCGCCCCCGACGGCCAGACCGCCAGCCCATGACCTCCGTGCCCGCCCTCTCCCGAGCGGCCGCCGAGGCCGGCCTGGCGGCAGCGGTTCCAGCCGGGAACCGGCTGCCGATCTCGGCGATCGTCATCACGCTGAATGCCGCCGCCCGGATCGAAGACGTGCTCCGCGGAGTCGAGATGTGCGCGGAGCGACTGGTGCTCGACTCCGGCTCGACCGACGACACGGTCGCGCTGGCCCGGGCAGCCGGTGCCCGCGTCGAGCATCAGCCGTTCCTCGGCTACGGACCCCAGAAGCGGCGGGCCGTCGAGTTGGCACGCCACGACTGGATCCTGTCGCTGGATGCCGACGAGGTGCTCGACACGGGGGCGCAGGCAGCAATGGGGCGGCTGGATCTCTCCGACCCGGCCGCCTGCTGGGCGATCCACCGGCGCACCTTCGTGGGCCGGCGCGAGGTTCGCCACGGCGTCTGGCGGGGTGAGCGAGTCCTCCGCCTGTTCAACCGCACCACGGCCGGCTTCAAGGGAATCGCCGTCCACGAGGAGGTGGAATCGCAGCACGCCCCGCACCTGCTCGCCGGCTCGATCCTTCACTACAGCTTCGCCGACTGCCGCGACGTGCTGTCGCGATCGCTGCGGTACGCACCGCTGAAGGCCGACGTCATGCGGGCCAAGGGGGAAAGCGTCGCCGTTTGGATGCTGCCACTGCGTGGTCTGGCGGCATTCGTGAAGAGCTATCTCCTGCGGAGCGGCTGGCGGGATGGAGCGATCGGGTTCGTGGTGGCGCTGGGGCGGGTGATCGATTCCACCCTGCCGCGTGCCCTGCTGCTCGTGGACGAAACCTGCGACGAGGAACAATCCTGAAAACCCGCCGGGACGGGCCAAGGCTTTTCGAGCTTTCGCCGATCCCGGCTCCCCGGGTTGCCACAAGCCCGCTTCCATCCAAGCCCGCAGCGCAAGCAAGGGACATCAAGCGAGGGACATGCGGCCAGCCTCAACCGCCGATTCCCCGTAACGCGTCGAGCACGCGTTGCATGTCGGTCGGGAGCGGGGCGGTGAATTCGATCCGTGCCCGCGTCACGGGGTGATCCACCGCGAGGCTGGCGGCATGCAGCGACTGCCGCTCGATGAGGGCGGTGCCGGCCTCCGGGCCGCCGTCAGCGAGCCCGAAGAAGGCCGGTTCGATCCGGGTGCGGCCGCTGTAGAGCCCGTCACTGAGCACCGGACAGCCGATTGCCGCCAGATGCACGCGGATCTGGTGCGTCCGCCCCGTCTTCGGGGAAACCTTCACCAGCGCCGCCCCGCGAAACCGTTCCAGCACCTCGAACCGCGTCACCGCCTCGCGGCTCGTCGAGTGGTCGCGGCGGACGGCCATCTTCTCCCGCTGATAGGGATGGATGCCGATCGGCAGGTTGATCTCGTCGCTGTCGAACTGCGGCTGGCCCTGCGTGATGGCGAGGTACGTCTTCGTGACGGAGCGACGCTCGAACTGCTTCGCCAGCGCATGATGCGCCTCTTCCGTTCGCGCCACGACGATCACGCCGCTGGTGTCGCGATCGAGCCGGTGGACGATGCCCGGTCGCGTCGGGCCGCCGGCATTGGAAAGCCCCGAACCGCCGGCGGCCGTCTCGCCGGGGCGTTCGAGATGCCACTTGAGCGCGCCGGCGAGCGTGCCCTTCCAGTTTCCCTTGGCGGGATGCACCACCATGCCGGCCGGCTTGTTCACGGCCGCAATCCAGTCGTCGAGGTGGATGAATTCAAGCGGGATCTCCTCCGCGGCCGGTCCGGCCCGGGGTGGCTCCGGCACCGTCAGGCAGACGGTCGAGCCGGCCCGGAGCTTGAGCGACGCCCGTGCCACGACCCCATCCACCCGCACCGCCCCTTTGTCGATCGCGCGTGCGAGGAAGGAACGGCTCTGGTCCGGGAACGTGCGGGCGAGAAAGACATCGAGCCGCGTTCCGGCGGCGGCCGCGTCGGCGGTCAGCAGCACGTCGCTCCCAGCCGCGAAACCGCCCAGCCCGGTCACCGGCTGGTCGGCAGCGCAGGCGTCAAGTTCCGCATCCCCCGCCACGTCGTCGCCGACGAGATCGGTGTCACTGCTGTCCGGCGGCGGGCTGGGCAGCTGGTGCGGCATCGGGGGAACTGGCGGGAGTGGTCGCATTCGGGACACCGGCGGGCGGAGCGATCTTTTGGGCTGCGAACCAATCGTACCACTGCCGGGTCGATTCGCGTCCCAGATCGGCGGCCCGGTCGGAGGCGACGCGGGCAAGCGCCTCGGATGGGAATTCCGCGGCCAGTGCCTCGTACCCGCGGCGGGCCTCGGCCAACTGACCGAGACTTTCCCGGGCCTTGGCCAGTCCGAAGACGGCCCGTTCGCCCAGCAAGCCCCGCGGCCGTGCGGCCAAGAGCGCGGAATAGATGTCGACGGCCGCCTGCAGCCGGCCCTCCGCCCGTTGGCGGTCGATGAACAGCAATTCAGTCCCTTGCGCGGTCGCTGCGTCGGCCATCAGGAGTTCCGCCCAGCGGGCCGCATCGGTGCCCGGATAGCGGCGGACCACCTCGTTGAACGAATCAGGATCGCCCGCCGAGATCGCCGCCAGGCAGGCATCCCAGCTCTGCGTGCGGGTGGCCTCCGCCTGCGACGACACCATCGCAAACGCGACCAGGGCGGCCAGTCCGGCGCCGAGGCCGGCCAGGATCGTGCCAAAGTAGGGACGCACGCGATCGATGATCGCCAGCGTTGCGTCGGCCAGGTCGTTGTCGCCAAGTTCCTCCTCCGCGAGCGCGAGATCGACGCGGTCGGCGTCGAGCGGCGTCGCCTCGTCGGCTGCCGGCAAGGAGCGGCCCTCTGCACCGGGCGCGCTGCCGGGCCTTTTGCGACGGTTGTGCGATGATTTCTTCACGGCGTGCTCCTGACGACGATTCTGGCGGCGACGGCCGGCGGCTCCCAACCTGAGGGAGCTGTGGCCGCAGTCGCGAGAAATAGAGACTTCCCGCCGCAGAGCGTCAAGCCGGACTCGGGAGCGTGTGGTAGATTCCGCGTCCCATGAATCCTGCCGACAGACCCGCCGCGCCCCAGAAGCCTTCGTCCGGCCTCAATCCGGCGCAGAATCAGGCCGTCTGGGCGCCGATCGGCCCGCTCCTCGTGCTCGCCGGTGCCGGCACCGGCAAGACCCGCGTCGTCATCGCGCGAATCGCCCATCTCGTCTGGCGCGGCGCCCGTCCCTCGCGGATCCTGGCGGTCACGTTCACCAACAAGGCGGCCAAGGAGATGCTCGCGCGGGCCGGCAAGCTGCTCAAGACGAAAGGCGACGAGCAGCCTGAGATTTCCACGATCCACTCGCTCTGCGTCCGCATCCTCAGACGGCATGCCCAGCGGGTGGGCCTGCCGGGCCGGTTTGCCATCATCGACCGTGGCGAGCAGGAATCGGCCGCGCGGAAGGTGCTCAAGGAACTGAAGGTGCCCGAGGCCACGCTCCGCCCCGGCGATCTGCTCGACCGCATCAGCCGCTGGAAGAGCGCCGCGGTCCGCCCCGACGACGCGTTCGCCAACCTCGCCGCCGACGCGGGGGATTCCTGGGAACTGGCCGCCGCCGGCTACCGCCGCTACCAGCAGGCTCTGCGGACGGCGGGCGCCGTCGACTTCGACGACCTGCTGCTGGTCGTCGACGACCTCTTCGCCCAGCACGAGGATGTCCGCCGGGCCGAGGCCGGACGATTCGATCACCTGCTGGTCGACGAATACCAGGACACGAGCGGCATTCAGGAGCGGATCGTGGCGGCGTTGGCCCGCGACCACCGCAGCCTGTGCGTGGTGGGCGACGACGACCAGTCGATCTATGCCTGGCGCGGCGCCGAGATCTCGCACATCCTCGACTTCCCCCGCCGCTGGCCCGGCGCCACGATCGTGCGGCTGGAGGAAAATTATCGTTCGACACCGGAGATCATCCACGCCGCCAACACGCTCATCGCCCGCAATTCTCGGCGCCACGGCAAGACGCTCGTCTCGAATGCTCCGTCAGGCCCTCCGCCGGCCATCGTGCAGGCCCAGGACGAGATCGACGAGTCGCGACGGGTGGTGAGCGACCTCGAAGCCCGCCTCAAGGAAGGGTCGGTCGCGCCGGCCGAGGCCGTGATCCTCTTCCGCACCGGCGAGCAGACCCGCGTGTTCGAGCAGGAACTGCGCCGCCGGGGCATTCCCTACGAACTCATCGGCAGTCGATCCTTCTTCGACCGCCGCGAGGTGAAGGACGTGATGGCGCTGCTGCGGATGCTCGTCGATCCCGACGACGACCTCGCCTTGTCGCGGATCGCCAACGTGCCCCCGCGGGGTCTTTCCGGCACGACCGTGCAGGCGACGAGAAATGCCGCCTCGCTCGCGGGCCACAGCCTCTGGAAGGAACTGCTCATCGCTCGCGACGCCCACCGGCTCTCGACCGCGGCGACGGCCGGCGTGATGGCACTGGAACGCGTGGTCGCGCTGCGGGAAGGCGCGGCGGCGCGGGGTGCGGGCGAGACCCTGCGGACGCTGCTCGACCTGATCGGCTACCGCGGTTTTCTCCAGAAGGAATACGAAGACGACCCGGCCGAGCAGGAGGCGCGGTGGGACTGCGTGGAGCAGATGGTCAACGCGCTGGCCGACCATGAGAAATCGCACCGGCACCAGCGGGCCGGCGCCGCCCCCGACTTCGCGACTCTCGTCCGCGGCTTCCTCGACGACCTGGTGCTCGATGTCACGGAAGCGGAGCGGTTCCGGTCGGACAAGCCGAAGGGCAACGTGCTCCGGCTGATGACCCTCCATGCGGCGAAGGGGCTGGAGTTCGATTGCGTCTGGATGGTGGGGATGGAGGAGGGCCTGCTGCCGCACCACCGCTCGCTCAACGACGGCCTGCAGGCGATCGACGAGGAGCGGCGGCTCTGCTACGTGGGCGTCACCCGCGCGAAGAAGCGGATCGCTCTCTCGCTCTGCCTCACACGGATGAAATGGGGCAAGAGCAAGCCCTGCCGGCCGAGCCGATTTCTCTACGAACTCACCGGGCAAGCGGAAAAATTTACGGACGAGCCGGCGGGCGAACGGCCGCCAGGAACACATCCGGCAGCATCCGCACCAGCGGCCCGAGTCCCAGGCCGCCGCGGGCGATCGAAGCGTACAGAGCCAAAAGGCCACGGGTGAGCGGCGTGCCGCCGGCGTGCCAGGGAAACCATGGCGGCGCCGGCCAGACGACCAGCGGCGCCCGCAGGATCGTGTTGTGCACGAGCGGCAATAGCAGCGGATCGTGCACGCGGCCGATGCCGCTCGAGGGCGCGGCGAGCGTGCCCCCCGGAAATCCGCCCCACGGGATGTTCCCGACGGCGTAGGCCATGGCCGACCAGCCGTTGACGGCCACGACGCCGTATTCAAGATGCTCGACCAGCAATTCCGCCCGCTGCCGATCCCGCGCCGCGAGCGTGGCCGGAATGGTGATGCTCGCCGCCAGCGAGCCCGGCAGAGCGTGCACGAGGCCGCCCGCCCGCGTGCAGAACGCCTCCATGTCGTCGGCCTCGATCGCGGTCTCCGCGGCGACCGGCACGAACCATTCCCGCGCGATCCAGGCCTGCTCACGCTCGATATCGAGCCCCGTGTGAAACACCCACGGCAGCGTGCCGTCGGCCGGGGCCGGCCGGTCGGCGATCGTCTCCCAGGCCCTCGACGCGCCGGGATACCAGGCCGGGCGCGCGGGCAGGCTTGCGAGCCGACGGCCGACGAGCGCGAGGAACTCGTCCCGCTGCGGCCAGGCTCGGCAGGTGACGACGAGTTTGGTCGCGATGCAGTTGAACGACGTGTTGTTGGCGATCGATGCGGCCACGGTGTCGGCCTGGCAGGCGAGCTGTGCGGGCGTGTAGCGGCCTGGCACGATGATCCACGGCGTGACGTTTCCCAACTCGCAGGTGATCGGCTTGGTGAGCAGCGGCTCGGCCCCCACCGCGTGCGGATCGCGGCCTCCCCAGACGATGCCGTTGAAGGCATCCTGTCCGCCCGTGAGATGCACGTGCGCGACGAGCGGCGCGGCGAGGGCTGCCTGAGCGACCTCGGCGCCGCCGCTGACGATCCCGAGCAGCCCCGCCTCGACGAGCGGCTCGAGCGCCCTCGCGAGCACCGGCTCGAGCCGTGCGTGAAGCGGATGCAGCTTGAGCAGCACGGCGCGACCATGTTCGAAGATCTGGCAGAACGCATCGGCGGCGGCGAGGCCGGTGACGTTGCCCGCCCCGAGCACGAGGGCCACGCCGCCGGACCGCGGCCGTTCCTCGACCTCGCACCGCCAGCTGCGGTCGAAGGCGTCGAGCCCGCCCGGATTCACGCACCGCACCGTGGCCCGGTGGCCACGGAAGATCATGCGATCGAAGAGTGCGTCCACCGGCATGACGTCGACTTCGACCATGGAGGCGGGGCCTGCCGGTCGCGGGCGGCCCCCGGCAGTCGCATGGGCGAGCCGCGGCGGACGACTGGCCTGCGGGAGCTTTCCCGCGGCGATCCGCTCCAACGACCGCGCCGTGAGCAGCAACAGCCGCACCGTGGCCAGTGGGCCGGTGGCGAGTTCCTCGGCGAGTGCCGGCCCAGCCCCCTGCTTGACGGCGACGGCGGTGCGAGCCCACTCGTCGGCGACGTCTGCCACCCGCTCGGCGCAGGCGAGCGCCAATGCCGCGCGGGCCGAGGCGTCGCGACTGGCGTGACGCCGGGCGCCGTCCGCGAGCGACACGAGGAGGTCAGGCAGACGCTCGAGGGTTTCAGGCATTGGGGGGGCTTTCGACAGAACGACACAAAACCTTCACCCAAGCCCGCAGCGCGAGCAAGGGAATGCGGGTGGCCGCGCCACTCGCAAGCGACACTACTTGCCGATGCAGTGCCTGGAGAATATCCGATCGATGAGGTCGGTGCCGATCTCGACTCCGGTCACCTCGCCGAGCGAGGAAATCGCCTGGTGAAGCAACCCGGCCACGATCGCCTCGTCGGATGCTCCGCCCCCGCGAGCCTCGCCTGCCGCTGCCCGTGCCGCCGCGACCGCCTCCCGGGCAGCCGCCACTCCCACCTGCATCCGCAGCGTCGCCGGCGACCTGCCGCCGGGCAGCTCGGCCACGGCACGGAGAATCGCAGCCCTGAGTGTGGCGATGCCGGCACCCGCGAGGCTGCTCGTGACGCACGCGGAACCGGCCTCGGGAAGTCCCGACGGCGGTGCCAGGTCGCACCGCGTGCGCACGTCGATTCGCGGCGCGGCAGCGGGGAGCGGTGGTGGAGCGGTCGCGGCCGCCGACGACGCATCGACGCAGACCACCAGCACGTCGGCCCGATCAATCTCCGCCCGCGCCCGCTCTGCCGCCACCCGGGCGATCGATTCCTGGCCCGCGGTCCTTCCCTCACTGGCTGCCGCGTCATCGGCCACGCCCGCCACGTCGACGAGCAGGCAGGCGGGCTCGGTCGGGTCGGCATCGAGCCGGGCGGCGATCCAGTCCCGCGTGGTTCCCGCCTCATCCGCCACGAGGGCCGCATCCCGGCCGACGAGCGCGTTGAAGAGACTGCTCTTGCCGATGTTGGGCGGTCCCGCGAGCACCACCCGCGGCAGATTGGCGGCCGCACTCGCATCGCGGCCGGCGAGCCGGACCGCGACCGCTTCGAGAGCCTCGTCGGCCGCTACGAGCCGCGCCTCGATCGCGGCCCAAGCGCTCGCGTCGGCCACGGGCACGGCGTCGGGCGTGTGTTCGTCGGCGAAGTCGATCGTGGCCTCGATGTCGGCCGTGAGGTCGAGCAGCGTCTCCCGCAGGCCATGCAGCGCGTGCCCCACGCCCCCGGCCATTCGATCGAGCGCGGCGGAAAGTTCGACGGGCGTCTTCGCATCCACCACGGCCAGCACCGCCTCGGCCTGCAGGAGATCGATCCGTCCGGTGAGAAACGCCCGCAGGGAGAATTCGCCGCCCCGCGCGAGCCTGGCACCAGCGCGGCATGCCGCCGTCACCACCGCATCGACCAGCAGCTCCGACGCGGGCAGCTGCACCTCGGCGAGCGGACCTCCGGTGGGACCCGCCGGTCCTGGCCAGTGGAGGATCTCCACCGGCAGTTCCCCCCACTCCTTCGTCAGTTCCACTGAAGCCAACCGGGCCGTCACCTGCCGCGGTCGCGCCCCGTCCTGCGGGAAGCCGCCCGCTATCGGCATAAAGAGTTTGCAGAGCAGTCCATCGAGCCCGTCGCCCGCAAGCCGCACGATGGCCCGGCTTCCCGAGCCCGCGATGGTGGCCGGGGCGACGATCAGTTCACGAACGGACCACATGGGTGCGACCGGGGCGACTCTCCGACGGCGTCCCCTTCTTGCTGTTCAGCGTTGCTTCTTTCGCGACTGCCGCTTCTGCCGTGTCGCATCGCCGGCCGGCACCGGGGGCTCCTTGCCACCCAGTTTGGCGAACGGCACGTTGATCACGCGGCCGTTGCCACCTGCCGCGCCGCCAGAGGCCACGCCCGCGGCAGCCGTGGCGGGGAGTGTCTGCGGCAGCCAGAGCCGTTCGGCGATGCCCCATAGGGTCGACGCGATGAAGTAGAGGCAGAGGCCGCACGGCACCTTGAAGAACATCAGCGCCATGAAGAACATCATGTACTTCATCACCTGCTGCTGCACCTTCGATTGCTCGTCCACCGCAGGCGGCATGAAGAGTTGCTGCTGCCAGAGAAACAGGCCGATCGTCGCCAGCGGAAAGAGATTCAGGAAGGGGCCGAGCCACGCCTCCGGAGCCGACAGGAACGCGGGCAACAGCTTCGACCAGTCGTAGAACATGTCGGGCGCGGCGAGATTCGAGCACCAGCGGATCGCCGAACTGAAGAGGGGCGCCTGCCGCAATTCCACGTCGGTGGCCAGTGACCGGTAGAGGCCCATGAAGATCGGAATCTGGATGAAGACGAGCAGGCAGCCGCCCATCGGGTTGTAGTCGTGCTTCCGCCAGAGGTCCTGCGTGGCCTTCGTCCGCTTCTCCGGCTCGTTCTTGTATTTCTCGGCGATCGCCTTCATCTCCGGCTGGAGCACCTGCATCTTCTGCGAGGAAAGCGCCTGCTTGCGGCTCACCGGGAACATCGCCCCGCGCACGAGCACGGTCAGCAGCAAAATCGCCAGCCCATAATTGCCTATCACGGCATGGAGCGCGTGGAGCACGGCGATCATCGGGCGGGCCACCCAGCCGAACCAGCCGTAGTAGACGAGATCGTCCATCGTCGCCGTCTTGGCGCCATACCGCGCGAGCAAATCGGGCTTCTTCGGACCGGCGAAGATTTCGTAGCGGTGAGCGATCGTCGTACCGGGCTCGACTGTCAGCTCTTTCGAGACCAGCCGGCAGGTGACGTCGACGAGCTTGCGACGGGCCGCGGCAGGGATCTCACCCACCACCAGCGGCCGTACCTCGTCGAGCGCAGGGACGTCGGCCCCGGCGGCCGACGGGATCAGCGCCGAGGCGAAGTAGAGGGCGTCGACGCCGGCGAACGACAGCGGCTTGCCGTCGCGGACGGCCGAGGCCGGATGGTCGAGCGCACCTTCGGCCATCTTCAGGCCGCTCACCAGCGTGCTCTGCTCCCCGGTAAACCGCATGGCCACGTCGCGGACCGCGAGCGTGCCCCAGTCGCGGGCGATCCGCGCCGTGTACCACCAGCCCTCGGTGGGCAGCCCGGTGGGCCCGTCGAGCGCATAGGCCACCCGGCTCGGCCCGTCACCGCCGGTGAGTTCGACCACGAGTTCCAGCCGCTGGGCTGGTCCGCTGGCCGCGGTGGCTTGTGGCCCGCTGTCCGCGGCCACGAGCCGGTATTCCTTCGCGACCGTCAGCCCACCGGGCAGTCGGCGGGTGAACCGCACCCAACTGCCATCGGCTGCCGTCTCGGTCTGCCAGTCGCGGTCGGCAAGTTCCTGGCCTGGAATCTCGAGCAATGGCTCGCGTCGCTTGCCGCCGTCACGGGCTTCGAGTGACAGCCGGAACGACAACGGATCGCACGGTTCGGCATCGGGATCGACCACGGGCTGCGTGCGATACTCGGGCCGCACCACCTCCAGCGGCCGCCGGGCGAGCACGGCGTCGCGTGTGATCGTCTGGCCGTCGCGACGGATCTCCACGGCAACGGAGTGCCCGGGATGAGTGGCCGCCAGGGCAGCGTGCAGGCTGCCGGCATCGGGCGTGGCGGTGCCGCCGAGCCTGGTGATGATGTCACCGGCGCGGAGCCCCGCCCTGTCGGCGGGCGTGCCCGGACCGACGACACCGATCCGGCAGCCCTCGCCCGGCGCCGCGTCGACGGCGAGGTGGCCGAGGTAGCCGGCCCGGTCGTCCTGATCGAGGAAGCTGCCGCTGGCCAGTTCGATCCGCTCCACGGCGGCACCGCGGCTGGTGAGCGTGACGAGCATGCCCGCCGGGCCGTTCGGGTCGAGCGAGCCCAGGGTGCGGCGTTCCCGCTTCGCGCCGGTCTCGCCCGCCTCGGATTCGGGCAGGGACAACGCGTCGCGATCGGGCTCACGCGCCGGGTCGGCGGGAACGGAGGCTCCGGCCTCCGGTTTTCCGCCGTCCACCGCGGCGGCCTCCACCTCAGGCTGGGCCTGCCGGTCGCGGGGGGGCTTGGGAAAGAGCCAGATCTGCAGGAGCTGACCCGCCAGCACGATGGCCAGCGAAATGGCGATGAACTGGGCGTAGCGACGTTCCACGAATGACTCCGGATGAACCCAGGCCCGGGACCGGGCCTGACGGTGGGGGCTCTCTGCGGAGTATATCGCTTCCGGCTTCCGCTATCTGCCCTGCGTCAGCCGATCCCCGAGAAAATTGTCGAGGTCGGGGATCGCATGAATTTTCTGGCAGGTGACGTCCCAGGGATACTCGATCCGGCGATACCGCACCGCATCATCCTCCAAGATCAGGTAGCAGGCGCGGGGATCGCCATCCCGCGGCTGCCCGACACTGCCGCAGTTCACCATGGCCTTGCCGTGCGGAAGCGTCAGCCGCTGCTCCTGGGCCGATTTTGGCACCGATGGCGAGATGAAATCGGGGGTGGTGGTGAAGATGCCGGGGATGTGCGTGTGGCCCTGGAAACAGTATTTGCCGAACAGCTCGAAGATGTGCTCCATCTTCAGCGGGTTGTAGATGTCTTCGGGAAAGACATATTCGTCCAGGGGACGACGGGCGGACCCGTGCACGAACAAGAGGTCTCCCTCGGTGTGGGTCCGGGGCAGTTCGCCCAGAAAGTCGGCGAGTTGATCGGCCGAGTTTCTCGGCAGCCGGTCGTGCAATTCCAACTGCACCCGGGTCCAGCGGATGGCCCTCTCGGCGCCGACATTGAAGCCATCCGGGTCGAAGAGCGCTCCCTGATCGTGGTTGCCCAAAAGCACCATGCCGCAACGTTCGCGGACGAGCGTCACGCACTCGCACGGATTCGGCCCGTAGCCGACCACGTCTCCGAGGCAGTAGATGGCATCGACCTGCTGGCGATCGATATCCTCGAGCACGGCGAGGAGCGCCTCGAGGTTGCCGTGCACGTCGCTGATGATGGCCCGCTTCACTGGACGAAACCCGCTCCGCCGGGCCTTGACGCACGAACTCTATACAGTGGAGCCTACGAACGCCCCAACCCGTGGTCAAGCGACACGCCTTCCGCTTCGCCGCGTCACCGCCGGCTGCTGACACATGAAAATCCTCGCGATCGATACGAGCCTTGCGACGGGAGCGGTCGCCGCGATCGACGGCGACCGGATCGCCGCGCGGTCGCTGCCCACTGCCGGGGAGCACGCCAGACTGCTGGCGGCCACGCTCGAGGCGGTCGCGGCCGAACTCGGCTGGCGGCCCGCCGCCGCCGAACTGGTGGCCGTGGTCCGCGGGCCGGGATCGTTCACCGGCCTGCGGGTGGGCATCACCACAGCCAAGGCCCTCTGCTGGGCCACCGGCAGCCGGCTGGTGGGAGTGTCGTCGTGCGAGGTGATCGCCCATGGCACCGCGACGGCCATCGGGAGGCAGGATGCGTCTGTGCACGTCGCGTTCGACGCCGGGCGGGGCGAGGTATTTGCAGCCGTGGTCGTGCCCGACCCGAGCTCCCCGAGCGGTTGGAGGGTCGAGCCGGGCCGGCTTGCCGCGGCACCTGCCTGGCTCGCTGGCTTGCCTTCCGGCAGCATTGTGAGCGGTCCCGGCCTGGCCCTGCTGACCGACGCCCTCCCCGGCAGGCCCGACCTTGTAGTCGCGCCGCCGCCAGCATGGATGCCCGCCATCGCCGACGTGGGCCGCATCGCCCTGCTGCGTGCTGCCGCAGGCGAGACTGACGATCCGGCATCACTCGGTCCGGACTACATCCGCCCGAGCTACGCCGACGAAAAACGGTAACGCAGGTTCGCTTGGCGTTCCCCCTGTCCCGTCGCTTCCGCTCCGCGCTTCCTGACAACCGTGCTGGCATGACTCGTCTGCAGCATCCGTGAGGGGCTGCCCATGCGCGGTTTCACGAAAAACATCGCATCGTGCGATTTTTTCTTGGCGGGCCTCCGCCCGCTGGTGCTCACCCGGCCCTCCGGGCCTAGCGCCCATTATCCCGTCGCTCCCGCTCCGGGCTTCCTGACAACCGTGCTGGCATGACTCGTCTGCAGCATCCGTGAGGGGCTGCCCATGCCCTGAGAGCCGGCGTTGGCGGCAAGCGAAGGCAGGATGCCGAAAGCGCAGCCGGCATCGAGTGAGCGAAGCCCAGGATGGGCGGAGCGAACGTCCGGCGACGGGGCGTGGGCAGCCCCGAACCCCGGACGCACCCGGTGTGAAAACCTGCGGGCCATACGGCCGCTTTCGACAGCCCTGTTGCCGTTTCCAAGGCACGGTAGGATTGGGGCTGATTTTACGTTCTGAAGGGCTCTGGAAGGAAGTTTTTCGATGCGTCCCATCAAGAAGCTGCTGGTGGCCAACCGCAGCGAGATCGCGATCCGTGTCTTTCGCTCCGCCCACGAACTCGGCATGCGGACCGTGGCGATCTACGCTCACGAAGACCGCTTCGCCCTCCACCGGTTCAAGGCCGACGAATCCTATCTCGTCGGCCGTCCCGGCGAGCCGATCCGCTCCTACCTCGACATCGAGGGAATCGTGGCCCTCGCCAAGGAGCACGACGTCGACGCGATCCATCCCGGCTACGGGTTTCTCTCGGAGAACCCCGAATTTGCGGCGGCCTGCCAGAAGGCGGGAATCGTCTTCGTGGGGCCGCGGGTGGAGCTCCTCCAGACGCTCGGCGACAAGACGGCCGCCCGCGAGTTGGCCAAGCGGGCGGGGGTGCCGATTCTGGCGGGCAGCTCGAAGCCGGTCAGCGGGTTTCAGGATGCGCTCGCGATCGCGAAGGAGCTGGGCTGGCCGGTGATCATCAAGGCGGCCCACGGCGGCGGCGGCCGCGGCATGCGGGTTGTCCGCGGCGAAGACGAGCTGGCCGTCGCGCTCGAAAGCGCACAGCGGGAGAGCAAGACCGCCTTCGGCAGCGCGAGCGTGTTCGTCGAGAAGTTCATCCAGCGGGCGCGGCATATCGAGGTGCAGCTGCTCGGCGACATGCACGGCAATCTCGTCCACCTCTTCGAACGCGACTGCTCGGTGCAGCGTCGGCACCAGAAGGTGGTGGAGATGGCGCCCGCCCCCAACCTCTCCGCGGCCATGCGGGAAGCGATCTGCCAGGCGGCGCTTTCGATCGGGCGGACCGCCCGCTACGAGAATGCCGGCACGGTCGAGTTCCTCGTCGACGCCGACGCCGACCGCTTTTATTTCATCGAGGTGAATCCGCGGATCCAGGTGGAGCACACCGTCACCGAGGAGATCACCGGCATCGACATCGTCCGCCGGCAGCTCCGCGTGGCCGAGGGCTGGAAGCTCTCCGACCCGCAGATCGGGCTCCCGGAACAGGCGCAGATCAAATCGATGGGCGCGGCGATCCAGTGCCGCGTCACCACGGAGGACCCGGAAAACAGGTTCCTCCCCGACTACGGGCGGATCACCGCCTACCGCTCGGCCAGCGGCATGGGCATCCGGCTCGACGCCGGCACCGCCTTCTCAGGCGCCGTGGTCACCCCCTACTTCGACTCGCTGCTGGTGAAGGTGACGGCGCGGGGGCTCACCCATCAGGAGGCCGCCGGCCACATCGAGCGCTGCCTGCAGGAATTCCGGGTCCGCGGCGTGAAGACCAACATCCCGTTCCTGATCAACCTCGTCACGCACGAGGATTTTCTCGCGGGCCGCTGCACGACCCGCTTCATCGACGAGACCGCGGCGCTGTTCGACTTCCCGGTCCGCCGCGACCGGGCCACCCGCGTGCTCGAGTATCTGGCCGACGTGATCGTCAACGGCAATCCGCTCGTGAAGGGGCGGCCCGCCGCGGCCCGCCGTCACCCGGCGCCGGTGCCTGAGTTCGATCGTCTGGCCGCGCCGGCGGCCGGCACGCGAACGAAGCTCAAGGAGCTCGGCCCCCGGAAGTTCGCCGAGTGGCTGCGACAGCAAAACCGGCTCTTCATCACCGACACGACGATGCGCGACGCCCACCAGTCGCTGCTCGCCACGCGGATGCGGTCCTACGACATGCACGCGGTCGCCGATGCCTACGCCCACCTGGCGCCCGGCCTCTTCTCGCTGGAGATGTGGGGGGGCGCGACGTTCGACACCTCGATGCGGTTTCTCAAGGAATGCCCGTGGGACCGGCTGATCAAGCTCCGCGAGCGGGTGCCCAACATCCTCTTCCAGATGCTCCTGCGGGCGAGCAATGCCGTCGGCTACACGAATTACCCCGACAACGTCGTGCAGGCCTTCGTGAAGGAATCGGCGGCCAGCGGCATCGATGTGTTCCGCGTGTTCGACCCGCTCAACTGGGTGCCGAACATGAAGGTGGCGATCGACGCGGTGCTCGAGAGCGGGGCGATCTGCGAGGCGGCGATCTGCTACACGGGCGACGTGCTCGATCCGAAGCGGACGAAGTATTCCCTCGACTACTACGTGAAGCTGGCCAAGGAACTGGAGAAGCTCGGCGCCCACATGCTCGCCATCAAGGACATGGCGGGCCTCTGCAAGCCGTTCGCCGCGGGCCGGCTGGTGAAGGCGCTACGCGACGAGATCGGCATCCCGATCCACTTCCACACGCACGACACCTCCGCCGCCTCGCTCGCCAGCGCCCTGGAGGCGGCGCGAGCGGGAGCGAGCGTGGTGGATGCGGCGATGGCCGCCTTCGCGGGCCTGACGAGCCAGCCCAATCTCAATGCGATCGTGGAGGCGGTCCGCAACACGCCGCTGGACACCGGTCTCGATCCCGACCCGCTGCGGCACCTCTCCCATTATTGGGCTGCCGTCCGCGACCACTACACGGCGTTCGAGTGCGGCATGAAGGCGCCCGATGCCGACCTCTATCTCCACGAGATGCCGGGAGGCCAGTTCACGAATCTTCTCGAGCAGGCGAAGGCGCTCGGGCTGGGTGATCGCTGGGAGGAGGTCTGCCGGGCCTATGCCGACGTCAACCATCTCCTCGGCGACATCGTGAAGGTGACGCCCACGAGCAAGGCGGTGGGCGATCTCGCGCTGTTGCTCGTGACCAACGGCATGCAGGCGTCGGACCTGCTCTCCGACTCCCGCGAGATGGCGTTTCCCGAGTCGGTGGTCGATCTGCTGGCGGGCCGGATGGGCCAGCCGCCGGGTGGCTTCCCGCCGGAGGTGGTGAAGCGGATCGTCCGCGCGGGCGACATCGTCACGGGGCGTCCCGGCGAGTCGATGCCGCCGGCCGACTTCAAGGCCGCCGAGAAAAAGGTGGCGGAAGTTCTCGGACGGACGGCGGCGCCGCGGGAGGTGCTCTCGTGGCTCCTCTATCCGCGGGTGTTTCAAGACTACGTGCAGCACGCCAATAAGTATGGCGATGTCAGCGTGCTGCCCACGCCGGCGTTTCTCGAGGGCCCGAAGCCGGGCGAGGAGCTGCCCATCGACATCGAGCCTGGCAAGACGCTGGTGGTCCGCCTGCTGACGGTGGGCGAGCCGCATGCGGACGGCACGCGGACGGTGTTCTTCGAATTGAACGGCCAACCGCGAAGCGTGTCGGTCGCCGACAAGAGCCTGGAGGCGAAGATCCAGCGGCGGCCGAAGGCGACGGTAGGCGATGCCCGCGAAGTGGGGGCGCCGATGCCGGGCCTGATCGTGACGGTGGCCGTGCGGCCGGGCGACACGGTGACGAAGGGGCAGAAGCTCCTGAGCCTCGAGGCGATGAAGATGGAGACGACGGTCTACGCGGAGCGGGACGGCAAGGTGGCCGAGGTGCTCGTGAGCCCCGGCACGCCGGTCGAGGCCGCCGAGCTTGTCGTCCGTTACGCCGACGCGTAACGACACGGCCGCCGCCGTTTACGGCGAATCAGCCAGCCGCCGCTCCAACTCCGCCCGCGTCACCGTCGCGGCGTGAGGGTGTCAGTGCCGCATGTCGCGGCGGTAGCGGCCGGGCGTGAGCCCTGTGCGGCTGCGAAAGAGATTGGCGAGGTGCTGCACCGACGTGAATCCCGCCCGCCGCGCGATCGACTTCAGCGGCAGTTCGGTCTCGACCAGATCCGCCTTCACGCGGGCCAGTCGCACCTGCATGATCGCGGCTGTCGCCGACTGCCCGACGGCTGCGTTGAGCAGCCGGTCGAGCGTGCTGCGCGACACCGCGAGCGCCGCGGCGACGTCGGCGGCGGTGAGCCCGTCGCAGCCGCGTTCGCGGATCAGCCGCAAGGCTGCGGACGCCTCGGCCGATTCGACGGCGACGATGTCGGTGGAATGCCGGGTGACGACGCCGCGGGGCGGCAGATACCTGCGGGCAGGGACACGACGGCCCCGCATCAGCCGGGCGAGTGATGCGGCGGCCTCGTAGCCCACCGCGGAGGCATTCACGTCGACGCTGCTCAGCGACGGCGACGAGGCGCGACAGAAGACCTCGTCGTTGTCGATCCCGAGGACGGCCACGTCGTCAGGAACCTTCAGTCCCAGCGTGAGGGTTGCATCCAGAACGAGATGGGCCTGCTCGTCGTCGCAGGCCAGGATCGCGACCGGCCGCGGCAGGGACACGAGCCACTTCATGAGACCCGTCATTCCCGAGTGCGACCCGTGCGTGGGGCGGGGAAGCGGCCACCGTGACTGGAAGCAATGGCCCGCAAAGCCGGCTTGCCGCGCCCGCTCCAGGAACCGTTCGCGCCGGATGTCGATCCAGCTCTTTCCGAGCCGAAACAGGTCGCACCAGGCCAAATGTCGAAAGCCGCGCTCCCGAAAATGGTCGAAGGCCAGATCGGCGATCGGCACGTTGTCCACGCCCACGAGCGGCAGGCCAGCCTCGGGCGAGCCACCCCGCACGTCGATCACCGGCAGTCCCGTGGCCAACACCGCTTTCGCCATCGCCGGCGAGTCGCAGCGCACGATGATGCCGTCTCCATCCCACGACCGCAGCCACGACGGCGGCCGGTCGCCGATGTTACGGGGCTCGAGACGCAACGACCAGGCAGGGTGCTCCGCGGCGTATCGCGACACCCCCGCCACGATCTCCCGCCCGTGGCCCCGCGAGGTCTCGACGATCACGGCCACACGGGTGCGAGCAGGCTGCATGGCTTTGGGTTTCATCGCTGCGGGGACCGGGCCGTGGGGGCTGACAATATCCAGCAATAGTGTGAAGCATCTTGGCAATCGACGAAAGCCCCTCCCCCGTGGAGAATCAGAATTTTCAGCGGTGAGAGACTGTCGGATGAGCCGGTACGACATCCACGCGTGGAAGTGCGACAGGCTATCGGCGTTTCAGGGCCCGCGGCCGCAGGTCCGCGAACCCGGGATCGCCGGCGAGGTGGAAGACGCCCTGCGCGAGCACTTCGGCACGAGGCACGTCGCCGTGAGTCCCGGTGGCGGCCAGGGAAGCCATCTCACGTGGGAGGCCGAGATCGACGGCCAGCCGCTCTTCGTGCGGGTCGAGAACGGACCGGAGCACGACGATCACCTCGCCGTCGAGTCGGTGATCCTCGAACGCGTGCGAGACGCCGGGGTGCCCACGCCGAAGGTCATCGCCTGCGACGCCACCCGTAGCCGAGTCTCCTTCGCCTGGCAGGCACTCGAGCGGATTTCAGCTCCCGACCTCAACCGCTGGCACAAGGCCGGCGCGCTCGATGCGCCGCGGATCGCCTTCGCGATCGGCGCGGCCGTGGCCCGCTGGCAGGCCATCGCGGTGGAGGATTTCGGCGTGCTCGACGCGTCGCTCCGCGGCGGCCGCGGCACGTATGCCGAGTATTTCCTGCTCAACCTCGATCGGCACCTTGCCTTTCTCGTCGAGCGCGGTTTCCTCACTGCGGCGGAGCAGACGGAGATCGCCGCGGAGATCCGTCGGCACGAGCCGCTGCTCGCGGTCGACCGGGGCTGCTTCGTCCACAAAGACCTCGCCCTCTGGAACGTGCTCGGCACGCCGCAGGAGATCCTGGCCTTCATCGACTTCGACGATTCCGTCAGCGGCGACCCGCTCGACGACCTGTCGCTTTTGGCCTGTTTTCA